>DASSXK010000535.1:0-10207 GCA_035703945.1 Ktedonobacteraceae bacterium
ACGTCAAGGCCGTAGACGGCGTTGATATGTTCATTCGCCGTGGTGAGACACTTGGACTTGTAGGAGAGAGCGGCTGCGGTAAGTCCACGACTGGCCGCGCCATTTTGCAGCTCATTAAACCGACCGAGGGATCTGTAAAACTGGATGGGGTTGATCTGACAAAGATCTCCGCCGACCAGGTTCGTCGCAAGCGAGCAGACATGCAGATGATCTTCCAGGACCCCTATGGTTCACTGGACCCACGTTATACCGTTGGGCAGATCGTCGCCGAGCCGCTACAAAATTTCAAAAAGCTCAATCCCAAGGAAATGCGCGATCAGATCTCAGACCTGTTGGAGACCGTTGGTCTGAACCCGTTCTACATCAATCGTTTCCCGCATGAGTTCAGCGGTGGTCAAAGACAGCGTATCGGTATTGCCCGAGCCCTGGCCCTGCGCCCATCCTTTATCGTGGCAGACGAGCCAGTATCCGCGCTTGACGTCTCGATTCAGGCCCAGGTGATCAACCTGCTGGAAGACCTTCAGGATAAATTTAACCTGACCTACCTGTTTGTTGCTCATAACCTTTCGGTCGTCAAGCACATCAGCGACCGCATTGCGGTGATGTACCTGGGGCGTGTCGCCGAGCTTAGCGAGAGCAGTGAGCTATACAAAATGCCACTGCACCCGTATACACAAGCCCTGCTCTCAGCCATCCCGGTACCAGATCCTCACGTGGAAAATCAGCGCAAACGCATCATCCTGCAAGGAGATGTGCCCAGCCCGGTCAATCCACCTAGCGGCTGTAACTTCCATACCCGCTGTTGGAAAGCCCAGGACATCTGTAAAGAAGTCATTCCGCCACTGGAGGAGAAGCAGCCAGGACATTACGCTGCCTGCCACTTCCCCGGTTAGATCTGAGCACTCAGGTCATCACGCAGTTCAAGCCGTTTGATCCGCGCCAGTAAGCGAATTCGCGCTAACAGGTGACGCGTATCAAACGGCTTCACTACATAGTCGTCCGCGCCAGCATCAAAGCCCGCAACTTTATCTTGAAGAGTGGTATTTGAGGTTAAAAACATTATTGGAAGATGGCGCAGGGCGGGGTCCTTGCGGATCGCGCTGCACAAAACCAGACCACTTTCCTCCCCCAGTTTGACCTCGCTAACCAGCACATCGGGGAGATTTTTCGAAAGGGACCGGAGCGCCTCAGGAATCGAATTCACGCACTGAAGCATGAAATCATTGATCAGGGCTTGCCTGACTTTTTCCTGAACGGTAACATCTGTATCGATAAAGAGGATGTGTAATCTACGCAAATCTTCTGGCCCGTGCCCATGAGCAGTAAATCGAGCACAGGAACCTGCCTTTCAAAAATACTCTTCCACGAAGAAGCCTACAAAGCACTTCGGTCAACCTGGATAAGTGGGTAGAAGCTATTTAATACACGATTGAAGCTTTGTCCATAAATACAGCATATCTCAGATAATATCCTTGCGAGTTACCCTACGAGCAAAGGCGAGTGAGCGGTCTGACTAACTACATAGCTCTCTCCAAGTCAGAAACAGATGTAACAGGCAAACTCAGCGGAGAGTTAGCCTGTAATAAAAACGATCCAACGCTTAAAAATCTTTCCTGCGGCCCAAATCTCCCTGGCGCGAGGATCAGGTCAAATCTTTTTCGGCATGTGTCTGCTCAAGTATTTCCAAACGACGCTGACGATCGGCCGGTGTCACAATCAAAACTCGTTCGATCGCAGCATTCAAGGCACTTGGTTTGAA
Source organism: Ktedonobacteraceae bacterium (assembly GCA_035703945.1). Lineage (GTDB taxonomy): Bacteria > Chloroflexota > Ktedonobacteria > Ktedonobacterales > Ktedonobacteraceae > DASSXK01. The sequence goes on from DASSXK010000535.1 coordinate 1,760, forward strand.
AGGCTTGGTCAGATATTCATCGACGCCGGAGAGCATGCCAGTCATCTGATCGGCATCACGGGTCATCGCGCTCAAGATAATCAAAGGAATATCAGCGGTTCGTGAATCGCCTCGCAAACAACGCACCAGTTGATAACCATCCATACGTGGCATTTTCACATCAATAATCACACAATCGGGTTGTTCAGCGAAGACGGATTCCAAACCTTGAACACCGTCATAAGCCACAACCACTTCATAGGACCCCTGGAGATTAACCGCATATTTAATTAATTCGACGATCGTTGGATTGTCGTCTATAACTAATACTTTTCGCATCATAATCCCATTACCCATTAACTAACGGCACAACGCACTGGTTACTGGTTTCTTTGTACTCACCCGCTCACTCATCTGCATTGTAACATAGTTATCTAGCACTGCCAACTCAAGCAAGCGCAACTTATTCCCCTTTTTTAGAGGCACATATTTACTATTAAGTATCGACAGAGGAACGCTTTCATCAAGCCATAACGAACCTATCCCACAAACACAGGACAACCAGTATAAATGCAACAACTAAAACGCTTTTAAAAGACAGAGGAAAAAGCAAACCAGAAGATAGATCAATTGTGCTAAAATACAAAGCAAGCAACATGAGGTACCAAAAAGATCAGCAGATTCCAGGCAAGGAGAGAGAAACATGCTTGAGCGGTATTCACGACAGACCCTGTTTTCCCCGATTGGAAAATCCGGCCAGGAACGCCTGCTGGCCTCTTCGGTCGCAATCATAGGCTGTGGGGCGTTGGGAACATTTCTGGCCAACAATCTCTGCCGGGCCGGGGTTGGCAAGCTGACGATCGCAGATCGGGACTTTATCGAGCTAAACAACTTGCAGCGCCAGATTCTCTTCGATGAAAAAGATGTCGCGCAACGACTGCCTAAGGCCGTCGCCGCCGAACAGAAGCTCCGCCAGGTCAACAGCGATACACGGATCACAGCCGTTGTGGAAGATATTAACGCCGAAAGCATCGAAGCCCTGGTACAGGATCACGATCTGATTCTCGATGCCACCGACAACTTTGAGATACGCTACATCCTCAACGATGCCTGCGTCAAGCACCAGAAGCCCTGGATCTATAGTGGAGTGATCGCTTCCTATGGCGTCACCATGAATATCCTGCCGGGCGATACACCCTGTCTGCGCTGTGTCTTCCCGGAGCAGCCCCGACCTGGTAGCACCCCCACCTGCGATACAGCAGGCGTACTGAATGGAATTGTCAGTGTCATCACCGGAATTGCTTCGACGGAAGCCCTGAAGATCCTGCTCAAAAGCGACAGGGTCAACCGTTCGATGCAGTGGCTCGATCTCTGGGAGAATACAAGCGAGCGGATTGAGCTGCCTCGTCAGCCAGATTGTCCAACCTGTGGACAGCACCACTACGATTTCCTGGAAGCCTCGCTGGATGAGAACAGCAGCGCCAGCCTCTGTGGTCGTAACGCCGTGCAGGTGCGCAGTGGAAAGCGCGAGAACCGCCTCAACCTGGATGAGCTGGCAGAGCGCCTACGGCCCGTTGGCCGCGTCGCAAGCAACGAATATCTGGTCCGTTTCAATGTCAACGACTATGAGTTCACGATCTTCCCCGATGCCCGCGCCATCATCAAGGGCACCGATGATCCTCAGGTCGCCCGGACCCTGTATGCCCGCTATATCGGGATGTGATCGCTGACCCGATAGGTTCATCTACATCATCGAAGTAACAAAAGCGGAGAAAAAACAGGTGCTCCAGTTTGTATGACAGTGATCTTACAAACCGGAGCACCTTTACTTGATGTAGAGCAGTTTATCGACTACTCGCCTTCGCTAAGTGTTTTCCCAAATTGCCGTACCTTCTCCCGATTGGTAAAAAACAGCACAGCCAGCAGAATCAATCCAAGCACCAACCAGACGCCAGTATAGATCGGGGCCGTATTAATCGGGAAGGGAGTCGGAGAGGTCGGGAAGACCGTGTAATAGATTGTCGCGCCACACAACAAGATCGCAATCACAGGCAGGACAACATCCGCAACCACCGCTATCCCCTTATCCTGTTGAGAACGGAGGAAAAAGAAGATACCCGATACGCAGACAAGAATATAGGTGAACAGGATTCCAAGCGAGGCCGCCGTCGCAAGAAATCCAAAGAACGTAAAGGGACCACCATTGGGACCATAAGCAATCCCAAAGCTTCGTCCGACTGTCGCACCTAGAATGAGTGTAATCAGGACCGCAACGACAACACCCACCCAGGGGCTCTTGAAGCGGGCATGTGCCTTCCCAAAGACTGAAGGAAGGCCACCTTCACGCCCCATCGCATACATGATACGTGCCGTAAGATTCAGGCCCGCCAGCGAGGCAATAAACGCACCAGCCGCAACCATCAGGTCGATAATCGTCGCCAGCGTCGTATTTGAATACATCATGGCCAACGTATCCAGGGCCGCCGGATCACTCGCCCACTTGTCAGCATGCGCCACGCCGTAGCCAATCGAGAAAGCATAAGTCACAAACACGTAAAAGACAATCGCAACTATCACAGACGTCAGAATGGCACGCGGGATCGCCTTACGCGGATTTGCCGTTTCCGCACCAAGTGAGGCAGCAGACTCAAAACCGATAAACGAGGTAAAGCTAAAGACAGTCGCAAAGAACAGTCCCCCGATTCCTTGAGGCAGAGCCCCAAACGAGAAAGGAGTCAGTGAAAGACCAGCAGCCCCGCCTTTTACCAGAATCATCACCGTTAGCACCAGGACCGAAACTACCCCCAGCACGGCCAGCACGAGTTGCGTGCGGGTTGAAATACGAATGCTGAAGAACCCAAAGGCGAAGAGCAAGACAAGCAAGACAGCATACACCCTTAACCATCCAAAGGCTATATGAAATGTACTCAGGACGGTTGAGAGGTAGACGCTGGCGATTGCCATCGTGAAGGCGATGCCAACGGCAAAGGCCCCGGCATACATCCAGCCCCCGAGAAATCCGGCGGAAGGTCCAAGCCCCTGTGAAATATAGGTGTAAACCCCTCCAACACTGGCCATACGCCTTGTAAAACGAATAAAGACATAGCCCAGACAGAGGCTGCCAAGTCCTGCCACGATAAAGGCCAGGGGAGTCGCGGCTCCAGCAGTGGTAGCGGCCAACGAGGTTGAAAGAGCAACACCCATAACAAGCGCCAGCAACGCCACTGATTGCGCGATGGCATCGCCCGTTCTAAGCGTGCTCTTCTGGAGCGTATTCTCCTGCGTTACGACCGTTTCCTCGGCAGGAGCCTTCTCGAGACTTTCTTCCATCATCGGTTTCCTTTCATGGAACATATTAGGAGATAAGAGCAAAAATACGGGATGGAGCGCCATTTGCCCCCCGCACCTTGATCGGGGCCACCACAAGTAAGGTGCGTTCGGGCAGACGATCCAGATTGGTGAGATTCTCCAAAAGCAAGACACCAGATTTTAGCCAGAGCTGATGTAGATCAACGAAGACGTTTTCCGGCTCCGCAAGATTCACAGGATCGGCCGAGGGTCCATCGAAGCCGATCGCTGAGATCTGGCGGTCAATCAGGAGTTGGGCAGCTTCGGCATCGGGATAGCACCAGCCGCTCCAATACTGCTCGCTTCCCCAGTAGCGCGATCCTCCAGAGTAGATTAAAACAATATCGCCGGGATGAATACGCTCCAGGTATGGCTCTAGCTCCTGGCGGGTCAGGGGGCCGCGTGCGTGCTGTGAGAAATCCAGGACGACGGCCTCTGTTACCAGGCGTTCGAGCGGAATATCATCAAGTGTGTCGCCCTCCACAAGATGAGTCGGGGCATCGACGTGCGTGCCTATATGGTTACGCAGATGCCATTCCGACATCCCATAGCCATCTTTCGCAACAACCGCGATATCCACAAATGAGGGTTGAGCCATACCAGGATACAACGGCATGTCATTCGAGAGTTCTTGCGTCAGATCAACAACGGTATGTGGTATCTTTCCCATAGTGCTCCTTTTATAGATGTGACAATGGTTCCACGGAGGGTTTGCCACCCACCTGCTCCCCTCGCTAGCCATTCACTTCGCTGACTGACGCGCTTGAGAAGCCAGGACAAGCATTGCTAGAAACGATCAACGTTGAAGCTTTTCAGCGCTGCTTGCTATCCCATTCAATCCCTCCTTCCAGGCAAATCTTTTGTACTGTAGAGACGGGTACGGCGAGGATTCCCTGGAAATGTCTTGCCTGGGACCTCGTGCTTTTGAGAACTATACCCTTCTCTCACAGGCTCACCAGTTTGGGGAGAAGGTGTTTGCCCGGGCCGAAGTGGTACCTGGAAATCTTCTATCGCTTGCTCTTGTGAAAGCGTATTTCCCGCGAGCGGCTCTGGTCTTTTTACACGCGCAAGCGCGATGAGATCCTCCAGCTCCGGCACAAGGAAGCTATAGACAGCACCTACGGCCAGGCTTCCCAGGACCACAAGCAGCACATAGTAATCCCAGTCAGCGTTCCCAAGCGTCTGTGGAACCGGCGAGCCAGCGAAAAAGGTGCTGTAGATCGCGACGGCGGATGAAAAAATTCCAAGGCCAGCCGCGAGATGCAAGAAGACCGGAGGCGCAATCCAGCGTCCTTCCAACTGGCGGTGGTAGCGAATAAACAGCAGGATGCCGCAGAGAAAGAGACCAATCATCGCAATATTCCAAATCACCGATGCGCCATTGATCGTGACCAGGAACACGACAAACGACAGACCCTGATTAGAAGCTCCAAAGGTCGGCACGATGAAGAAAAGAATCGCTACCAGAACCATATTGAGCAACGTCTGGATCAACATCGCATTCACAGGAACCTGCTGCCGATTTAAGCGTTGCACCATGCCAGGCAAGCGCCGATCCACACCCGCTACCAGCAACAGGCGAGCAAAAATCAGATTGAAGGCCGCCGTTGCAAAGATAAAATAGACAATCACGATGAGGTTGTTGATGAAGCCAAAGATGGGGCCAAGCATGGGTCCAAAGGCCAACGTAAAAATCTCTGCGATAAAGGCCGGATTGGCAATATCTTTGGGAGGCAAGACGGCGAGCACCCCAAAATTCGCCACAAGATAACCAATCACCGAAATAATGACGCCCCAACGCAGGTAACGTCCCCCCCTCCGTTGATCTAGTACTTCTGCCCCAAGATTGAGTGGAACGGCCATCCCTAAAAGAGAGACGATAACGGTCGCGAAGACAGGATAATTCGCAGCACTGACCTGCCAGCCGTGTGGGGTGAAATCGCCCTGCATCGCATGTCTCCCCGCCAACCAGACAAGACCAGCAACGCCCAGCAGCACAATTATTGACAGGTAGGCCAGAAAAATCCACGTCAGGAGCTTCATTAAAAGGCGTCGATCCAGGTAACAGAGGCCCTGCGCTATCGCCAGAATCAGGATTTCGGCAACGCCCTGCTGCCAGGGAAGGGTCAACCAGCTCGCATTGAGAGCCTGGATGCCTGTCACCACAGCACCCGCCTCAATCGTCAGGCCGATCGCGCCTGGGAACCAGTTGCAGAATAGACCCAAAAATGTGTCCCAGAAGTTGCCGAAGGCTTTATTAGCCCATAAATAGACGGCCCCCTCGCCAGGAAAGAGCCGATACAACTGTCCGCAGATGAGCGCAGACGGGATAAGGAAGAACAGAAAGCCAAGCCACCAGTAAATATAGGAGGAGGCACCAGCGCCGGCTATCAGTTGAACGTTCGTTACAAGCAGGACCGAGAACAGACAGAGGATCGTCATATCTCTTGTGCTCAGTATCCGAGGTAGCCGCTCTCCAAGCCTCTCGGAGGGCAGTTCCAATGAATTCTTCTCAGACGTTCTCCCTCGTTCCGATAAGGAACGTGCCTCAGAAGAAGATCGTCTTTGTTCAGGATATGGAGTAGTAAACATCATTACGAACTTTCATACATATATCGAGGCAACTGCTTCGATAGAAACTTTTATTCAATTCTGCCCTGTCGATACAGATCCATCAGGAGTTGCCTGACGTGATCAGGTGATTTACGTAAGACATCCGCGATCTCTTCAGGTGTGTGCAAACCGTCCACTAACAAAAACACTTGCCGATGTTCACGTCCCGCAATCGCAGCTACTCCCTCTTGCTCACCACGTGCCGTCCTTGTCGGACTTGAGCCGCGTACATTCGCCTGTCCCGCCTGATTGAATGGCGGCCTCGTCGTGCCCCTTTGCCCAGAAGGAGGCGGGACAGGTGGTGGTCGTTGAGGTGCCGGAGATAAGGAGTGAGTAGGACCCGACGAACTTACAACTTCCTCATAGGCAAGCCTCCCCAGGGTCGTTAGCCAGCGCAGGGCGTCTGGTCCCTCCAACAGCAGGGCTCTGTCTCGCGCACGCAGCACATGGCATCTTGTGACATCCCCTTCAACAAGCGATAAAAGTGCATACCATTCCTCATCTGCTTGATCCGCTGGCATAACGCGCAGAATAGTACTCTGCTCCGACAGCTTCAGCAGATGGAGTAAGCTGGTGAGGTCTTTGGTATACACAGCAACAATCTCTCCCTTTCCCTCGGACCTGCTCCTGCCACATTACAGGAGCGTACGCGCAGCTTCCTCAAGGTTTTCGGCATCACGTTCAAGTTGGTGCCCCGCATCCATGAACTGCTCCGAAATCTCGTGAGCACTTTTCATAGCGCTATCGAGCTGAGTCAGCGAGTTATCCTTTTCCCAGGTTGTACCCATCACATTCGCCATCTCTTTAACCTGCTCAAGACCCTGGACGACTACTTGCAAAGCCTCAACTGCTTGCCAATTTGCCGATCCATGCGCAAGCGATAAGACAGATTGGAGGCGTGGCAAAATAGCGTCACAGGTTTGGATGATCAGTTGGGCATCGCGTATAATCCCCTGGCGACGGCTCAGGAGCTTGCGATTTGTGCCACTCAGAATAGCTGTTCCAAGCGAATGGTCTTTTGCGATCCGTCGCGCATCGATCGCCAGCCTGCGAACCTCCTCTGTCGTATTTCCAATCGCGCGGGTGGCCCGCCGAATCGGTTGAATAATCGGGAGCGCGACCCAGGTGGCAACCAGTACGACGATGACGATAATCGCCAGCAGTAGCAGGTATGTATTGCGGCCTGCAAAATACATACGATTGCTCAGCACAAGTGGAGTTTCCTGTGGAATCAACAACAGGTATTGCCCTTTTAAGGCGGAGACAGGGGTTGCCACGACAACATCATTTTGGCCTGTGAGTGGATCGCTGTTCACGGTCCCGGAAATGACCGGTCCAGGTGGAGGCACCTGCACGCTCTGAGGAACAGTTCCAAAAAGTCGGACCCCGGCCGCAAGCGGTCCCGCAGAGGCGACGATACGATTCTGGGCATCAAGCAAGAGGCTCACCTGCCCGGGCAGGGTATTTGTCGGTGCCACGAGTCCTTGCGTGACTTTCTTCAGAGAAAAAATCGCCAGGAGGACCCCCGAGGAGCGTGGCGACACGCGAGCGGCAAGCGCAACCCATCCACCGGCAAGATGGGGATCATCGTTAAGCAAGGTGGCATTGGAGGTCTGGCCTTTTGCAAGGTTCTGCACAAATGGGATCAATTGATCGGGTTGCGAAACGGCCTTTGTTTGTGCCAGTTGTTGAGGCGTGACCTGGTTTTGAGCATCGCCGCTCACAAGAATTATGCCATTCGAGTTAACCAGATACCAGGCGATGGACGAGGAATCGGACTGCTGAGCTGTTTGCAGGATCGTTCGTCCGCTGGTGGGGTCGGCGCTGCCTGCCAGTATCTGCGAGAAAAGCGGTTTCCCGGCCAGGGTCGCAACGATGTACTGCCGGGCGGCGAAGGTTTGATTAAGGGCTGCTGCCTGCCCCTGCGCTTGCATGTGAAGGGCCTGGCCTAGTGACGCATGTTGCTCCTGGCCCGATGGATCACCGAGTAAAAAAACGAGGACAGTTGCCGGGATAATCGCGATAAGGATGAGCGCAACGAGGAAGCGCACTTTAATGCCTAAGCCGGTCTGACGAAGCAGAACGTGCAGTGTTATGGACGATTTCTGATCATTAAGCTCGTGCTGAGGCCCAAAAGTGGAGATATGAGTAGGACGCACGTGCGGTACTGCCAGATCGCCTGATGCAGTGGATATTCCATCTGGAAATGATGATGTCGGAACTTGATATGCGTCTATGGCTCCCCGCGTTTGCTCTTCCCGCCTCTTATTAAGATCTGAATACTGCATGACTTCACTCCAAATCTTTTTTTGAGAACGTCATCACCTTGGAATGTGCGTAAAGATGATTTTACGCTGGTATGGAGAGAAGGATTGGACACGAAATAGTGACGTTCGCTTTGCTGGTACAACTTTTCCCTACCCCGAGGGAATGAGTTAGAGGATAGTCCCTTTTTACACTATTCGCAACATTTCCTTGTGTAAAGCATTCCCAAAACTAAGGATGAAT
>DASSXK010000626.1:0-5069 GCA_035703945.1 Ktedonobacteraceae bacterium
TCCCTGGTACCAGGCTCAGGTTGGATTGCCGGACCCAAAGGGTATGCTGGCCTCTGTTCTGGCCGTAAGTCCTTCGGAGCCAGGGGTGTTTTATGCCGCCAACAATCTGGGCGTTTTCCGCTCAACCAATAACGGATCAACCTGGGAAGAGTCGAAGATTCCCTGGCCCGATGGATTTACGTTGGGACGGGTAAATGATCTGGTGGTATCCCCGGAATAAGCCAGGTTAGCTGGCAGGCACCTGCCTCTAGATGCTTGCCAGGCCACGGGTTTTAATGGTCTTGAACAAATATCTTAAAAATATCTTTCAATGGAAGAGTTTTTAACCAGACAAATAGCTTAAACACTTGACAAATCTCAGGTTTTATGACTAAATAAAAGTAAGTAACATACAAATAATAAAGTCATATAGATATTCTACGAATTTTGAGGTATATTACGTTGACAACTACTGACATCACTTCTTTTCGCAAGCCTGCTGAGGCTCATCATCCTATTCACACCCTGATTGGTGAGCGTTGGAGCCCACGGGCCTTCGACGATCGCCCGGTGGAGCGCGAAAAAATTCACAGCCTTTTCGAAGCGGCTCGTTGGGCGGCTTCTGCCAATAATATGCAGCCCTGGCATTTCATCATGGCAACCAAAGAAAACGCCGAGGATCATGCGCGTTTTGTCGAGATCCTGATGGAGGGCAATCGGACCTGGGCGCAGCACGCTCCTGTGCTGGTGCTGGTCGTTGCCAGGCTCTATTCCTTCCCAGGTAAAGAGCAGATTAGCTTCTACGATACCGGCATGGCGGCCGAAAATCTCGTCACGCAGGCCGTAGATCTGGGGCTTGCCACACACCAGATGGGTGGATTTGATGGAGACAAGGCTCGCGAACTCCTGGGGATTCCTGAAGGCTACACGCCGCTATCAATGATCGCAATCGGCTATCCTGGTACGCATGAGCGCCTGACAGATGTTCTGCGTGAGCGCGAAGTTGCTCCTCGTGTTCGCAAATCTGTCGAGGAATTTGTCGCCGAGGGCCGCTGGAGCCTCTAGGCTTTCGACCTTCTCGCTGGACTGCTTGCCAGTCCTGAGCATTGCCTTGTAACGGCATTTGGTTCTTATCAAGAATGTGTTGTTGCAAGGCAATGCTTGTGTTTTTGGATAGTTTGAAGTTGTGAAAGGAACGGATTTTCTATGGCTTTAGGAACCTGGTGGAAGGGTGATTCCTTGCCCACCCTGCCTGCTCTCCCGGCATTTTCGATTCGACGTTCGGCCGATACCCAATATATCATGCGTTTGAATAACCTCTCTCAAGAAGAAGTATCTCGGCGCTTTGAGACGGGCAATCATTTTTATCTGGCATTTTTGGAGGAGACTCCCGTGGCCTATGGCTGGGTTGCAACTACCCAGGGAGGAATTGAGGAACTCCACCTGTACTTTACAGTGTCTCAAGGAAATCGCTACCTGTGGGATTTTCAGACACTGCCAGAATGGCGTGGACGGGGAGTGTATTCGCATTTTCTTCAGGCCATTATTCGCCAGGAGTTGGATGAGGCTGAACGATTCTGGATTTTATTCGAGCCTGAAAATGGCACGGCGGAGCGTAGTATCGCCCGGGCTGGCTTTCGCTTTCTTGGGGAACTGGTAGTTACCGATGGCCGTGTGAGTGAGCTGATTTTGTTTGACCAGAGTGAACGTGCCTATGTGGGGGCCGCTTTTTTGGGATTGCACGCTGTAAATTCTATGGCCCGCTGATCGGATTCTTGCATGCGTATCCATCTTTTGAGCTTCTCTCGGCTTTTTGTTATACTCTAAATCGCGTAAAAATCTGTAGCAGTGGTTAAGAGGCCAGCAGGCTTCGTGGTTGATGTTATTCTCTGGGGGTCGGTTTGTGGGAGGGTGTTATGAGGATGAGAAAACTCAATGAATTGGAAAAGCAGACGCGTCTAGAACAATTGGCAATCGCTCGTTCACAGAGCATGCCTGCTGATTCATTTTCTCAAGCGCGATGGATAGCGAGGAGCTTAACGGCAAAGCTTCCCGCGCTTGTGCTCTGGAATAATAGAAAGGCCGTCCAGCTTCAAACGCTGAAGCTGGTCCAGGATGCCGATACGTTCCAGCGGTTACGGGCTAACTACGTTTCTATGACATTGATAGGGGCTGTGCTGGTTGGCCGTATCTTTGGTATTCTACGGAACCTTGTCTTTGAACAGACCTTTGATACAGGCCAGCAATTTCCTGCTTTTGTACAGGCGCAGTTTATTGGGGATCTTGCTTTTAATCTTGTGACGTGTTGTGCGCTGGCGCTGGCCCTTTTGCCAATATTAACGCGTGCGCTTTCTGGCAGGCCTGCCCGTGATCCAGGCTGGCTGATTATGAAAACGAATTTTAGCTGGGTGCCGTTTGGCTGGCAAGGACTTAAAACGATCCTTTTGATGGCGCTTGCCGGGTTGCTTCTCTTAAGTGGCGTGTTGTTGCTTGTGTCCCCCTGGCTTGTCGGAATAATATTTTCTTCTAAAGCAGCTCCGGAATATGCTCCACTGGCATTGTCTCTTTTGCGCTTGACGCTGTTTCAGACCTTGCTAACCGGTGGAGCGGCTTTGCTGGGGTTTGGCGTTGGGTATCATGATTATGACCTCAAGCCCGCAATCGGAGCGGGGCTGGCCCTGGGATTGAGTGGCCTGGGTTTGGTGATGGGGATGCTGTATCTGTTGGTGCTTGCGGATACGACTCGGGCCGTTGGGTATATAAGTGGGGGTTTAAGTCTAGGGGCCTGCTTGCAGATAGGATTGTATGTGCCCGCGATCTTGCGCAACAGTCTATGGTATTTGCAACTCCCACGTTGGCAGCGACCGGCGCTGTCTTTGCCCAATCGGTCGTTGCTCAAACGCATCGGACATGCCAGTCTACTTTATCTAAATATGCTCTTTGGGCGCAATCTGTTGTTGTTGTTGCTGCTGCTGGTCGCGGAGCAGGTTCTTCAGGCTAGAAACTTTACTTCTGCCTATATCCTACAGTTGGTGCTTTTGCCGGTTGGTCTCGGAGTAATCCTGGCGGAGATTATGGGTTTTCCTTTGCTTGCTGATTATATTACTGCCAGAGGTGGATTTGCTAGTCTGCTGGTGCCACTGCGTCCGATCTTATTCCTGACTCTGCCTCTGGCCTGCCTGGTTTGTATCTTGGGGGGGGCGAGTCTTCCCTGGAGCGGGAATATTGTATTCTCAGGGATGCGTTTCGTCAACCAATGGCTACTGCCTTTTCTGCTGGCGGCGTCAGGTATGCAGGGAGCGATTGAGATCTTTATTCGCCTGTTTCGCGCAAGTCGGGGAGCTATGTTGCCGATCGGTGTCGAGGCACTGCTCTTGCCTCTGAGAATTGGACTTGGAATTTTTCTGGTTTTGTTGGCTTTGCAGGGGCTGCTGTGGGGATTGAGCGTCCTGCTCTGCTTTGTAGCCTGGACTTTGACCCTGGAGGCCGGTTATTTGTTCTGGCTGATCTATCAACGTTCGGAACAGTTGGATCATCGCCAGGCTCTGGATTTTGTGGGGCGCGTCCTGCTTGCGGCTGGTGCGATGTCGCTGGGATGTTTGGCGGTTGCGTTGCCCTTGAATTCCTTTGTTCGGCAGCTTGGGGCGGCAGGATTTATGGGCGCAGCACTTCAGATAAGCTTGCTTGCGCTTGAAATCGTCGCCTGTTTCTATTTTTACTTGCGGATTGCTCATAAGCTATACCTGCCTGAAGTAGAGTGGGTGCTGCGGTTCTTCAAGAAGTCGCATCAATAATCTGGCTTTTCCAGAAGTCGCGTTTCAGAATGGCATTTCAACGTTGAAATGCTTTTCTTTTGATTGCTATATTGAAGAAATTAGATGCAGGCCTGGCTTGTTTACGTAGTTGCGTAGTGATTACATCGCTTTGAAGCAGACAAGATATTTCTATTGGATATAGAAAGGTCCCAGGCAAGATGATTTTATTTTTTAAGCTACTGCTGACCCCCGTTTTGATTGGATTGGTGACATTGGCGGGCAGGCGTTGGGGACCGGTCGTAAGTGGCTGGCTGGTGGGCCTTCCTTTGACGGCTGGGCCGGTGGCGCTATTCCTGGCGCTGGAACAAGGTGCCGCCTTTGAATCGCATGCCGCTGAGGGGGCACTACTGGGATTGGCAGCGGTAGCCGGTTTTACGCTGGCTTATGGCTGGTTGGCGATGCGTACAAACTGGCTAACGAGTATTCTTTTAAGCTGGCTTGTCTATATTCTTTTGATTCTGGCTTTTGGACGTCTGACGCTGGGATTGGGGCCGGCATTTATTGGCGTCATTCTCTGTCTGACGGTCAGCCTGCTGATTTTGCCGGGTGGGAAGAGTGAGGCCAATGGACAAAAAGCTCCGCGCTGGGAGATCTTTTTGCGGATGCTAATGGCTCTGACGCTGGTGCTGATCTTGACCGGCGGAGCCTCTCTGCTTGGGCCGCAGCTTAGCGGTCTTTTTTCGACCTTCCCGATTTATGGCAGTATTCTGGGGGCCTTTACCCATCGCTTCCAGGGTCCTCTTCCAGCCAGCCGTTTGATGCGTGGGATGATTGCCGGTGCCTTTTCAACTGCCTGCTTCTTTACGATTTTATCGGGACTAATTGTGCCGCTGGGGATCGCGCTGGCATTTGTGCTGGCAAGTCTGGCAGCGTTGGGAATGCATGGTGTCTCGCTGTTTTTACTACAGCGCCGTCCTTCTAAAGTCTCCAGTAGCCTGAGATAGCTGAATGCAGCGTAGTGCTGGTCTGAAGCCGGAATTTTAGGCCAGGCTTGCAATGAAAAACGGTTCTTTACGTCATTTAAATAGGAGGGATATGTATTCCTTTTATCTGACTTTGCTTTAATTTGTGCTCGAAAGCTGAAGGATAATGCATGACGAAACACCCGATCGTTTGCGACAGCCTGGTGAAGATCTACAAGGTGGCTGACCTGGAGGTCGTCGCTTTGCAGGGGCTTGACCTGGAGGTCAATCAGGGTGAGATGATGGCAATTGTTGGAGCCTCAGGATCGGGCAAAAGCACGCTCCTGAATATCCTGGGAGGATTAGATGTACC
>DASSXK010000666.1:0-6201 GCA_035703945.1 Ktedonobacteraceae bacterium
TGTACATCGTCATCGTCTCGGGACCGTGGTGCTGGGGCGGATCGATGTTCCAGATCGGAAACGCCTGGCCGCGCTTGTTCATTGACCCGGCACGCTCGCCCAGACCATAAATATGCTCCTGGTCAGCCAGGGGATGACTGAGGCGGATGGCGTCGGGTGAGAAGGAGAACATGTGCAGGTAGGGTTCCAGCAGCGATCTGGCCTGAGCTTCATCCTGCCTGATTTCTGGCCACTGCTCATCGCCCTTGCTTACGCTCCAGGAGTGATAGGGCAGCGTGCCCTCTTGATCATCCGTCACCTGATAGCGCGTCGTAGCAGAGGGCTTCTGACGCAGCGCTTGCACCCGCAGGATTGTGCCTCCAAGCGAGGTCGCGCTAAAGTAATGTTTTTCATCTGAGGTCTGCCAGAGATATTCGTGCCCAAATTTTCCTTGATAGATAATTTGGGAGAGTTTAGAAAACATGTGTTATAGCCTTTCTGCTGCAATTAAAGCTGGATATGTGCTTTTCTCAACCGCTTGCTCGCCTTTTCTCGGAATCTTCATGTGATCTCAACATATTAACAACCATAAAACTACTGGCGTTCTTTATTATTTGTTTGGGGGATAAACTATGGGGATTACACTACCTTTGCAAGGTAACAGACCCGTTTTACAGCACCTGTGCGGAGACACGTAATAACGGGTTTTGTCAGAAAGGCGGCAAGCAGAGAATATGCTTGCTGCCCTTTTTGATTATCCACGCTAGCTTCCCAGCCAGTAGCCTTACTTCTGGTGATTGTAACATATAAAGCAGTCACCCTGCGATTTTCACGAGCAGGCTGCTTTGGTTTGTATGAGTCTTACAGGGTTGGGGGAAGCAGACCATGTTGGATGGCGAATCGCACCAGGTGCGTGACGTTCTGAAGCCCAAGTTTTTCCATCACATTGGCGCGATGGGCCTGGATGGTCTTGATGCTCAGGACCAGCAGGTCGGCGATCTCTTGATTTGTTTTGCCTTCGGCCACAAGGCGTAATACCTCCATCTCACGGGGCGTAAGGATCTCTAGTTCATGTGCCAGGCTACTTTTTTCTCTCTGGTTGTTAGAAGGATTTGGCTGATTGACATAGGCTCGTACGAGGGCTTTGGCGAGGCCGGGATAGAGGAATGCTTCACCTTGCGCAACAGTCCGGACGGCGGTGATCAGATCTGTGGGGGCCGCTTTCTTGATGATATAGCCGGAGGCGCCCATGCGCAGGGCTTGCAGAAAATACTCTTCGCTTTCGTGCATCGTTAAAATCAGGATATAGGTGTCTGGCTGGCGTTCGCGAATCAACCGACAGGCTTCAAATCCATCCATCTTCGGCATGCTGATGTCCAGCAAGACGACATCTGGTTGCAGCTCCTCTGCGCTTGCGACCGCTTCTTGACCTGTGCGAGCCTCTCCAATCACTTCTAGATCTGGCTGAAGCCCCAGCAGAAGTTTCAGACCCTGACGCAGGATATCATGATCGTCGGCGAGCAGAATACGCAGCGGTCGCCTGGTTTTCGATGACCTCAATGGTTCAGACATAGAGCGTCTCTTTCTTCTGTTCGGCCTCTGGAAGCGGCAGGCAGACCTTGATGGTCGTACCCTCGTTTGGACGAGATTGAATATTGGTTTGGCCGCCGAGCAGAGCCGCCCGCTCGTGCATGCTGATAATTCCAAAACCACGATGGCTATTGTTTGGATTGTAGCCCCGACCGTTATCCTGAACAAAGAGTTGGACTTCGCCCGCTTCGCAGCGCAGGCAGATGTTGGCGTGGGTGGCATTGGCATGGCGAGCAATATTTGTCAGGCTTTCCTGTGTAATCCGGAACAGGGCCGTTTCAAAGTCCGCTGGCAATTTTGGCGCCTGGGTAGGCGAGATTATCAGCTCGGTTTCGAGTTTGAAACGTTGGCGCGCATCCTCGGCCAACCAGCGGAAGGCGGCATATAGTCCCAGATCGTCGAGAACACCTGGACGTAGCTGTTGAGCAATCGTGCGGATATTTTCCAGGGTTTGTTGGGTCAGGAGGGTCAATTGGTGCAACCCCTCTTGCAGGTGTTTGTGTGTCTCGCGCGTTGCTTGCGTATCCGGCAAGGCTTGAAGGTGCTGGTTGAGGACTTCTGCATGAATCAAGAGTGCCGTTAGATTCTGTCCGCTTTCATCGTGCAGCTCGAGGCCGAGACGGCGACGCTCATCCTCCTGAGCACGAAAGATCAGCAACCCCTGTTCTTTGCGGAGGCTTTCCAGGTGATCAAGCATACCATTAAATGTCCTGGCCAACTCATTAATCTCGTGGTCGGACGAACTGATGCTGACCCTGGCCTGGTGATTGCCCGCACTTACTGTATGCATAGTATTGAGTAGACTAAAAAGTGGCTTGAAACTGGCCCGTAGCAGCACAAAGTTGACTGTCAAACTGAGGATCGTTGCCAGTACAATAAAGCCCGTGTCAATTAAATAGTGCTGTGATTCAAGGTGATGGCTTGTAATCCAGAAGCCTGCAAACGCCTCACAAATCAACATCAGACTGTTCAGCAAAATCACCTTCTCAAACAGCGATAGCTGGATGTGGCGCCAGGGGGTGGGTCGTTTCTTTACTGCTCCGTGCATATCAAGCCTGCTCATTCTTTGCTTACTTCTAGTGTCTCTGTCATAACTATACGTCCAGTTCTCAGTATGAGCAAACAAACAAGGAGCAGATTGGGTATGTCTCTTTGTATCATCTTTCTTCAAACGACATTCACTACAAACATGCGTTGTTGCGGATCAAAACCATGCGCGTTCGCCGTTACCTTGATTGCCCAGGGACCGCTCATGTTGAATTGGACCTGTAGGCTATAAATCCCCTGCCCCAGATAGTGGATCGCGTCGGGGTGAACGCTCATTGGCATCGTGGTCATCTCGATCTGTGAGTGAATCTGGGCCTGGTCAATTGGCAGCCCCTCGGAATCGGTGAAATGAACCTGGATGCTGGTAAATTGGTGAACTGTTGGCTGCTGCTGATCAAGCTGGACCTGCAAGACAGCCGGAACGTCTCTCTGGATGGTTGCCGCGAAAAGCAGAATCCCCAGACAGATACAGGTGATCAGGAACCAGAAAAATGAGCGCACACGCATGGTTTTCTCTTTCTGCAAGTTCTGGCTAACGCGGTGCTTGCTGCTCTTCTTGATCGTGTATTTCCCTACGCAACGAAGCAAGTGATGCTTTTGGTCTGGCAGCACGCCGACTGGCCAAAAGGCCCGCGCCAAGTCCCACCAACAGGGCGACGACTCCAATCACAATTGTCAGTGCCAGCGGAACGCCTGTATTGGTCGTTGTCTTTGCTGGTGTAGTGGATACCGGGGCCGGGCTGGTAGTTTGTCCAACTTTAGGATTAACGGTGAAGGTGTAGGCTCCTTCATCCGGGTCGCCATCCAGTGCCGAGACGGTAATCCAGCGTACTATATAGATTCCGGTGCTGCTCTTGGGGTTCGGCTGAATGTTGACCGACATCTCTTTAGGATTGCTGAGCGATACTTTGGCGTTCCCCTGGCTGATCAGCTCACCAGCAGGTCCGAAGACAAAGAGGTTGCTCTTTTTGGGGTCGGGATTGATATTTTCAGCGGTATGAACTGTGACTGTTCTGGGAGCCTGTGCAATCGTTGAATTGATGCCTGGGATGGAGTCAAGTACCTTCGCGTGGGCAGAGGCCGTTCCAAACAGGCTCAGGCTAAAGCCGAGCCCAAATAACAGCGCGATGCCAATCCTACCTGTGCGTTGCAGAAATCGCATATCTATCGCTACACCTTTCCTGAATGCTTGTTATCTGTTTGATAAAATAAATCTGAAGCTTTTCTGGCAGCTTAGAGCATTTCTCTACTCTCGTCTATTAGGATCTATACCTATTTTTGCCTTAAGTTTTCCTGCAATCAGGTCAGCTTGTGCCAGTTGCGCCCGCCATCGGTGCTTTCCTGGACCGTTCCAGGCGTCAAAAAGCCCGCGTAAAGATGCCCCGGATGGAAACGATCGGCAATAAACGTCGTCAGATCCAGGCGCGAGAAACTCCAACGTTTGGACCAGCTTTGAGCTGCATCAGTTGAGACCCAGAGATCGGTCCCCGAAAAGCCGTACAATGTTGTACCATCAGCATCCATCGTCAGACGTGCAAGCGAGCTATTTGGAAAATTCCTGGTCTTGATCTGGACCGGACTGGAGCCTTTTGTATCGCTCCAGCGATAGATTCCCTGGTCGCTGCTGCAATAGATCGTGCGTGGTCTGCTCTGTGAACCAGGGGTTGCTACCAGGCTGAGTACATTGCCCTGAACGCTGCTAAGCTGGTTCCAGGTGCTGCCATCGTCCAGACTTTCGAACAGTCCTTGATCTCCACCGAGCAGCAGGTGTTTTGGATTCGTGGGGTCAGTCAGGAAGCTTGGGGTCAGCATATTGGCAAGAGGACTGCTGGTTATCGGGTGCCAATGGGCTCCGAGGTCATTTGTTTCGTACCAGCCTGCGTAGACATAAAAGGCATAAAAATTGCCTGGACCACCGCTCCCCGCCCGGATGCTAAATGGATAGACATTGCCGTTGAGGTTCGTCGGCTGGCTGGCTTGCCAGTTTTGACCATTGTCGCGACTGAAATAAACCCCGGCCTTTCCCCCAAGTGAGCCGGTGGGGAGGGCAATAATCCCCATCTGGGAAGGTTGTGTCGGATTATAGCTGATTGATGTGATCATAAATTGATTCATAATTCCGCGAGGCTGGGGCCAACTGCGTCCGTTGTCCTTGCTGGTAAATATGCCAAAATGGGTCCCCAGATATAGGCTGCCAGGTTGAGCACCTTGCGCAATGATGTGTAGATGATTCTCGCGGTTCGAGAGGGGTTGACCTGGAATGGCGGGATCGGTTTTGTTGCTCGGGCTGTTATATTCCAGCCAGGTAGCTAACAGGATTGCTGCGAGTATAATCGTCAGGGCGATGAGTAGGCCCCGGCGTTTTTTTAGTGGCCTGGCGTCTTCAGGCCTTGCCGTATCCGGTTTGATTGTTTGTCGCGTAGCTGCCATCGCTGGTTTTCTTTCTAATTCTATAAGTGGTAGGCAGGAAGCTGGTAATTTTTATTGCCTCTACAAAATGTACCTCTCAGAGTCAATAGGAGAAATACGTAACTGGTAAGAGCGTTTACCTGATGCCTCTATTGTCTAACCCGTGCGTCTTCTGATAAGATGAAGATAAAAATGATGAGAGAGAAGGGTCCACCGATGAGTGAACAGCAAGAAGCCTATTATCCGTACTGGTACCCGGTCCAGATTCGCTTCCGAGATCTCGATCCCCTGGCGCACGTGAACAATACCGTCTACTTTATTTATCTGGAAGAGGCGCGTGGCGCGTATTTTGATCAACTGGCTCCCTGGATGTCGCAGTGGCCCTCGGGCGAGGAACACCAGTATCAGGACCCCGAACAAAAAACGCCTGAACAGGTTGCTGAACCTACAAATCCGCGTATTCGCATCGGTCCACGTGGACGGCATTATGGCATGTTGGTCAAGGAAAACACCTGCACCTATCTGCTGCCAATTGTACACTCTGACCAGGTGGAGGTGGGTGTGCGGATCGCTCATGTTGGACGGACCAGCTTTGTCATGGAGTGCGAACTTCGCGATATGAAGGACACCGAACGCATCTATGCTACGGCCAAAGCTGTGATGGTCTGGTGCAACTACCACACAGGACGCCCTTATCCCGTTCCCCCTGCCATGCGGGCCGCCTTTGAGAAGATGGAAGGACGCTCTTTCCCCGCGCCTGAGTAATATTCCTGCCTGATAAGATGCACCGGCCCATTCAAGCTTCTGACGTTATGTTATCTTCAATGGCAAAAAAGGGGGAGAACATGCCGTTTGGTGCCCCAGATACGTATTAACTATGAAGGGTAACTACTGTCTAACGACAATCTGGCTCTTCTTTTGAGAGTATGCTGCGGGCCTGTTATCTTTCATACAGGGATTTTCAGAAAGCACCTCTCCGATCTATTTTATGATTTTCTGCCGTTATAAACTTTATGTATATGTTATCTAATATAGAGTAGTATGGATGCTCTTTACGTCTGAGAAATGGAGTTTTGCGTGTATAAGGCAAAGGGTCTACTTGTAGTTTCATTATTGGCTGGTTCTCTATTTTTGAGCGCCTGTGGTGGGGATTCAACCCAATCGGCAAATCCCACC
>DASSXK010000028.1:0-2943 GCA_035703945.1 Ktedonobacteraceae bacterium
CTACCCCTGGAAACTCAAACATCTCTTCATACAGAATGAGAGACTGCATTGTTGCTAGTGTGGTTCAGGAGTTTTATGCTTCTTCTTGTAGTATTCTGCGACGTTACGTGTAAAATAGACAATAGCGCTTCTCAAGTGGACACCACTCTGGTGTCCACTTCTCATTCTGGCTCCTCGCGCTTCTCATCAGGCGTGAGTGCGCTTTCTGCTTTTGCGCTGTGTGCTCAGAATCCTCAAAAGAACCGTGCGATCTCGCTGGAGCAGGATTGTATCAGATCACGTTGCATGATACGGTTTCCCTAGATGATTCGAGAAAGGACCCCGGAAGAGCTGTGCTGAGCTTGCTCGCCGTCTCCGAGGACTTCTCTGCTTCTGAACTGCACCTGTTCATCCAGGGCGTACAGAAGTGCGGTGCTCTGCTGTGCTGAGTTTCTCGCCGAGAGCACCTGACCCTGGTTTTTTATTGTTTCACTATTTTTAGTCGCAGCACACACGCGATAGGAAGGAGGAGAAAAAGAAGCCACCCTGGTTTCATGCGCTCTTTCCTTCTCTATGGCGATTTTTTGCTGCCCGAAAGGATGGAACCACCCATGAGCCGGAACAAACAGAACAAACACTTTCAGCATTCCAACAATCTCAACTCTGGCAATCCTGCTGCTAAGACCCCGTACCAGCACGAGCAGGAGCAACTCAAAATCGCGATTCGGTCACAAAAGCTGGCCCTCTTTGAGCGTCTGATGATGATGGAGCATGATGCACTCCTGGTCAATTACACCAGGCCGTCGGTCTCTGGTGGATTGGCATTGGTTCAGGGACATCTGGCATTTAGCCCTGAAGCAACACGGCTGCTTCAACATCTGTACTCGGAAGAATACCGTTTAGAGGCCTGCGAAAAAGCATTCCCAGCCCAACTCGCGAAAGTGACCAAAGAACTTGACGACCTGGAACAGCAACTTCCAACCGATTTTTCAGAAAAACGTCGTCGCTACGAGTTCTTGGCCAGACACGTGTTTTTTCTGGAGCAATCCCTGACGGAAGTGGAAAAACACATTGCTGATGCGCGCGCAACCATTGAAGCGACGAAGTACTTGGCACCACAACAGCAGCAGCAATTGATCCAACAAATCCCGTCGGTCATTGCCCAGATCATGGCGACGTCTCGGACATCATACGCGGAGATGCAGTATGCCCAGCAGAAGCACCAACTCCAAAGTATGCAAGCCCAGGCTCTCCATGCGTTACTTACTTTCCTTCAAGAAGCTGCCCGGAAATCAGCGCTGATACAACTGCTCAACGAGCGACGCGCACTCCGTGACAAATTCTTGCAAGAGATGACTCGATCACATCTTTAAATCGTTCTAACCACCACAAAATACTGACCAGCATGCTCTAGTGTGAGGTGTCCGACCTGACGGTTTTACACCCACACGGCGGTGTGGTGTGTGGAATCTCCAGGATGGATGCCTTACTATAGGAGCGCAAAGGAGAATCCACAATGCACCAGACGTTACAAAATCTCTTCAACCAGGTTTTTTCACCTGGGGATTGCCTTGTTGCAGGAATGATTGAAGCATCGCATCATGAATATCATACTTCCCATGATGTTGAAGGATATGCCATCAATCAGGCTGGACACCTCACCTGCGAACTCCCGGCCGAGGTTCGTTGCGCGGTGATCGTGACTTTACAGGGGAATCATTACACTATCTGGAAATTCGGCAACTCGCTCAATGACAGGACTCCCAGGCACTTTTGGGGACCCCGAATCTATTGGGATGAAATGATCAAGGTTTTATAACATTCTGTCCTTTTGAAAAACGCCGCAACCTCGTTGTGGCGTTTCTTTTTGTTCACGTTTCCTCCCACGATATGTGTTCATTCTGCATTTCTTGCTCTCTCTCGGCTAACACAGACGCCCACCAGTTACGGCGTCTGTGTTAGCCGACTATTGGATGGGTTGCCGTTCGGCATCTCATCACCTTATAGGAAGAAACCACACCACTTATGAAAAAGCATATTCTTGCGGTCAGCATGACTGATCTTGATGCTGTTTACGAGGGCTCTGAGGATACCCACCTTGAAGAGGCGAACGGGACTGCGCTGTATCTGCGCGACATCGGGCGTCTCCCTCGGCTTTCAGTGGAGCAGGTTACGTATCTGGCTAAGCGCATGGAACGTGGCAATGCAGAGCGTCTCAATGCGGTTCCCAACCGCCGCGTGGTGGCCGAGGGGGAAGAAGCCCGTCGGCGGTTGACCGAAGGCAACTTGCGCCTGGTCGTCAGTATTGCCAAGAAGTACGTCGGACACGGATTGAGCCTGCTGGACCTGATCCAGGAGGGCAATTTGGGGCTGATGCATGCGGTGGAAAAGTTTGATTGGACGAAGGGCTATCACATCAGCACCTACGCGAGCTGGTGGATCAGGCAAGCGATCCTGCGTGCCCTGACGGAGAAGGCTCGAACCATCCGTCTTCCCTCTCATCGGGTGGAGTCTATTCGCCTGATGAACCGTGTTCGCTTTGCGCTCTTTCAGGAACAGGGGTGTGAACCGACCCCGAACGAGATTGCCGAGCGGATGGGGGTGGATGTCGAGAAGGTCCAGACGATGCTCCTGGAGAGCCAGGACCTGATCAGTTTGGATATGACCGTGGGGGAAGGAGAGAATACCCTGGGCGACTTTCTGGAAGATGACCGCATGCCTTCTCCCACGAATGCGGCGCTTCATCAAGGAAAACGCGAGCAGATTCATGCTGCACTCGAGCGTCTGACGGAGAGGGAACGCACCATCGTCCTCTTGTACTTTGGGTTGGAGGGTGGAGGAAGTCACTCCTTTGCCGAGATTGGGGACATGCTGGGTCTCAGCGGGGAGCGGGTTCGCCAGATTGAGATAAAGGCTCTTCGCAAACTGATTCCGGGGGTACATTCTTTAACGTAAGGATGTACC
>DASSXK010000170.1:0-6068 GCA_035703945.1 Ktedonobacteraceae bacterium
TCCGCGTAACCGAACTCAAAGTAGCCGTCGGGTTTCTGGGTGGGAGCATATTTCTGAACATCTTGTAGCAACTGTGCCATCCCGGGTTTACTGGTATCGCCCCAGGTCGCGCCCTGGCCCATCACCCAGACACGCGTTAGCAGAGGCTTCAGAGCAGGAACTGCCAGCAGACCATTGGCCCAGGCCGGGCTTTGCAGTATAAACTGCGGATTGTAACCCAGCTTGTACGCGGTTCCGATAATCGTAGCCGTGACGAGTGGCAGGGTTGTCAGGAAGACGTACTTCGCGCCAGCAGCCTTCATCTGAGAAACCTGAGCGGTAAAGTCCGTGTCGGTCGGGGCATAGCTGGCCTGGGCAACATCGTGCATCTGGTAAGCGCTAACAGCTTCTTTGTAGCCGGTCAGTCCATCCTGACCATACTCATCGTTTTGATAGATGATACCTGTCGAGGGGCTCTTGACGTTCAGTTTGTTTACGACATAGTCGAAGGCGTTTTCAACCTGTAGACGGTAGGGGGTACCAACCATCACAAGGTACTTCTCACGTGCCAGGGCCGAAGAAAGGGTCGCAGCCGAGACCAACATTTGATCCGAAGCAGCAAGGTCTTTAATCGCGAAGGTCGTGCCAGTTCCCAGGCTGTCCGCAATCATCAAGACCTGATTGTGGATTTGATTGTATTGCTGGACTTCGATCTGCGGATTGTACTGCGTATCCTTCTCAATGAATTTGACTTTGTAGCCGTTGATACCACCGTTATCATTGACGTGATCAAAATAGACTTTCACACCGTTTGCCAGCGGATCACCGACCGGGGCCGCAACCGGACCCGAGTAAGGTGAGAGAATACCCAACGTAATCGTCTTGTTGGCAACATCGACGCCCGGGCCAACCTTCAGACTACTGCCTGTACTGCTGTTCGGGGCGCTCGTGGCACATCCAGATATCGCAAGTAGACAAATAAGTAAAAAAGCAAGGCGTGCTGAAAGAATCTTCCTGGTAAACATGTATTGCACCTCATTGTGAAATGATCGAGATAACAACGTTAAGCCGTTCAATTCGCTGACTGAAGGCGCTTGAAAAGCCAGCAGTACCATTGCCAGCACCACACCATGTGCAAGGCAGCTATAAAACTGCCTGCTTGCAAAGCGTTCAGTAGGCGCGTGAGCGCCGTTGCGAAGTGTCTTTTCATGGCTAGAGATCGCTGACCTCTGCCGGTTCACCTCCTTCGTGCTGATGCTGGTTAAAATTACGAAGCAATGCCCCTACCCTGTACGCCAGTCCGATCACACCTCCCGGCTCAAACAACAGGAAGACGACTATCAGCAGACCGTACAGAAGAGCGTTTAAGTCCCCACTGCTGATAACTCCAGAGCCACTTGAAACGGGCAACAAAGAGAAATGGTCAATCACAAGCGGCAATCCGAAGACAAAGGCCGCCCCCAGGATTGATCCCCAGACACTCGCGATTCCTCCAATGATGATGGCGGCGATAAATTGAATCGAAAGCGTCAATCCCCAATAATTGGGCGTAATATAACGACTATATGAAGCAAACAGCGCCCCGGCGATCCCGGCCAGAAACGAGGAGAGCACAAACGCCCCCAATTTTGCTTCAAGCAGGTTTACGCCCATGATGGTCGCGCCAGTTTCATTGTCTCGCACGGCGCGAAAAGCCCGCCCAACTCTAGAACGCATCACGTTGTACACAAAAAAGGCTACCACAAGCAGTACAATCAAGATGAGCAAGAAAAATTGCTGCCCGGAAGTCAGGGCCAGACCCAAAAAGGAGTTTTGCTGATCAAAGCCAGCATCTCCGATGGCTGGAACTGGAAAGACACGTCCCTGGGGTCCACCTGTAATCCCACGGGCATTCATAAAGATATACTGCCCGATAAAGATCAGCGCCAACGAGACGATACCCAGATAAAAACCCTTTAGCCTCAGCGCCACTGGCCCAATCAAACCACCTACCAGAGCCGCCACCAGGCCTGATGCCGGTAGCCAGAGAATAAAAGGCAGACCCAAACCGAGCGCGTCCTCCGATGAAGTTGGCACTTTCCCGCCCAGATAGGCTGCCGTATACGCTCCGATCGCCATAAAGAAGGCGATTCCTAACGAAACCTGGCCGGTATAGCCCGAAAGCACATTCAGGGCAATCGCGGCGATGGCGGCAATCAGCGTATAGTTGACAATCGAGAACCAATCATCGTCCGCGACCGAGAAAAAGACGATCACCAGGGCAATAATCAAGGCAGTGACGATCCAGCGAGATAACTTGCCCTCCATAAAACGCATTCTTGGGCTGGTTTCTGTTGTGGGACGATCCTTGATAGAGGTTTTCATATGCGCTCCACCTTTCTGGTCCCAAACAAGCCGTACGGTCGAATCAGCAGCACCAAAATCATGACAAGGTAGGGCGTAATCTGATGAATACCGGCACCCAGGAAGCTTGTTACATAGCTCTCGTAGCCAGCGGTCAAATCTTGCACCAGCCCGATAATGATCCCGCCAACAACAGCACCAGTCACGGAATCAACGCCGCCCAGGATGATTGCTGGAAATGCCAGCAGCGCGGCCCCACCCAGCGTCGGGTCCATCGCATACGATCCGATCGCCAGAAAGACACCGCCAATCGTGGCAATGCCTGCCGCGATTCCCCAGGCCAGCGCATAAACAACGCGAACGTTGATACCCACCGCCAGCGCGGCTTCTTGATCAAGTGCGGTCGCTCGCATTGCCAGGCCATAGCGCGTGTAACGAAAGAAATAGAAGAGCATCGCGCACAAAATGACCGTCACCAGAACCGTCAGCAAATCATTGAAGCCAATGTGGATGCCACTGAGGTTAAAGCCGCTTGTGATGGTATAGGGGGCCGCAGCGGGGATGGGATTCGAGCCCCAGCGCACAATCAAGGCCGTCCGCAGGATCGTATCCAGCCCGATCGTAATCATCAGGACCGCAAAGATTGGACGGCCCAGCATACGCCGCAGGACAAAGCGCTCGAAGATAAGACCAATCAGCACCGTCACAACCACCCCGACCAGGACCGCGAGAATAAAATTAAAATGCCATTCAAAGACTGCCGATGAGGTCACATATGCCCCCACCAGCAGCAGTTCGCCCTGCGCGAAATTGATGACCTCGCTGGCCTTGAAGATAATTGAGAAGCCCAGTCCGATCAAGGCATAGATACAACCAAGTGCAATGCCTGCAAAGGTTATTTGAAGAAAATAAGCCATGTGCCTTCCTTCCTCTGTCGTCCGCGATTCTACACAGGCTGGTCCTTAGCTGAAGTGGGCTGGGTGGCGGGTCCCCCACCGAACTCCTCACCCAGATAGGCTTTGATGACATCTTGATTCACCTGAATCTCAGCCGCCGTCCCCAGGGCGATGACACGGCCAAAATCCAGCACCAGGATGCGATCAGCGATCCCCATCACCAGGGCCATATCGTGTTCAACCAGGATCTGCGTGATGCCTAGCTGCTCTTTAATATCGAGGATAGCAGCGGCAATATCTTCGGTTTCATCGAATCCCATCCCCGCGACCGGCTCATCGAGCAGGAGCAGTTTGGGCTCTAACGCCAGTGCTCTTGCGATATCCGCTCGCTTTTGCAGACCATAGGGCAGGCTGCCCAGGGGGTGATTTTGAAGATGCTGCAACCCCAGCAGCTCAAGCAAATGCTGGCAATAGGCGCGATTCTTTCGCTCTTCGGTGCGCGTCAGACCAAAATAAATGCCTCCGAGCAGAATCCCGCTCTTCATGCGTGTATGCCGACCGAGCAGAAGATAATCCAGAACTGTCATGGTCGGAAACTGCCCCAGATTTTGAAAGGTGCGAGCAATCCCCATTCGCGCGACCTGGTGCGTTTTATAGCGCAGAAGATCCTGACCATCATATGTAACCCGGCCCGCAGCCGGTTCATAAACACGAGAAAGCACATTGAAGAGTGAGGTTTTCCCCGCGCCATTGGGTCCAATCACCGCAAATAGTTCGCCCACCTGCGCTTGAAACGTCACATCCGTCAAAGCCTTGACCCCGGCAAATTGAACTGAAATCCCTTCAACGCTGAGCAAGGGAGGCGCGACAATACTTGAAGAGGTGGTTTCCGGCATTTGATCACTCATAGCGCCCACTTCCTTGCAGGTCGGCGCTCGCGCAATGTTGTGAGGTTGCCGCGTTCGCTGCCCTCATGCAGCCCCAGGTAAAACTTGCGAACACTTTCGTCCTGCAACAACTGGGCTGCGGGTTGGGCCAACACAACTTTGCCTGTCTCAAGCACATAGCCATGGTGCGCAAGTGAGAGGGCCATCTGCGCGTTCTGCTCCACCAGCAGGACAGCCGTGCCACCGGAATTGATCTCGGAAATAATTGCGCGAATTTGCTGGACCATAAAGGGTGCCAGTCCCAGTGAAGGTTCATCCAACAGCAGCAACTTTGGATTCGACATCAGACCTCTGCCAATGGCCAGCATTTGCTGCTCGCCTCCTGAAAGATAGCCGGCATGGCTTCCGCTGCGCTCCTTCAAGATAGGGAAAAGATCCATCACACGGTCATAAGCTTGTTTGATCTTTGCGGTATTGCGTGAAACAAGCGCGCCAGTACGCAGGTTTTCTTCCACGGTCAAATCGGCGAAGAGCCGCCGCCCTTCCAGAACCTGGGAAATACCGCGTTGAACAATTTGAGTAGTGTTGAGGCGATCGATCCGTTCGCCATCGAAGGTAATCGTGCCATGAATAAGACTGGCATGATGCATGGGTAAGAGCCCGGAGATTGCACGCATGATCGTTGTTTTACCGGCACCGTTCGCCCCCAGAAGGGCGACCACAGCTTTATCCGGTACCTCTAGCGAGACGGATTGGACCGCTGGCACAACGCTCTGGTAGGTCACACTAATATCCTGAAGCAGGAGCAAGATAGGTCCCCCTCGATTCAATAATTCCTCTGAAATCAGATAAAAAGAGAATCCGTGTTCGCATCAATGGGAAGAAGGGGCAGGTATTCTGCTAGCGCAGAACAGAAAATGACTCTGGATTTGAGCCTGACATAGCAAAATCCAGCTTTTCCTCGCTTAATAGCTCCCTTGTAAGGAGACACCAATAAAAAACGCGATAGTATGAATTTTCCTAATTGTAACATATAAACGCTCTATTATAGAAGGGCATTTTTATCATTTTGATAGACAATTCAAAATATGCCCTTCCTCATGAAACGTTTTTGAAGGCGTTTCCTCCCGTAAACTGACGAACAAGCCAATACCCCAGGCCAGCCACCAGCGTAAAAATCGTAGCCGCTCCCACGGCCATCCCCACAAAAGAGAAATCTGTGGGAGGTGGAGGCGCGGGGATTGCTGCACGTTCTGCCGGGGTAGTGGCGGCTCTACGCGCCAACTCCAATTTGAGGCTCTCTTCTCCTCGATCCATTACCCAATGATGGTTTAAGGTAAAAGCTGGCCTCAGCAGAATTGAGAAATAGCGTAGCAGCGGTTTCTGTGCGCTCAACAGCCAGTCATAGGTTATATCAACCCAATCGCCTTTCTGCTTAAACGTCCAGATGCCACGTCCCTCAAAGTCGCCATGAGCCTGCAATGTGAAGCCCTCGTCCCGGATCTCGGTGGTGGTGAACTTCCAGCGCATGGTATAGGGAAGCCAGCCTTTTATGTACAACTCAACCTGTTTGCCCAGGCCGCGTTCATCGCCTTCTTTAAGCGTCTTCACTTCAAGGTAGGTCGAAGGCCACCAGCGAACAAGCCCCTCAGCATCGTTGAGTATGTCAGTCACCTCTTTGATCGTTCCCCGAACATACCAATGCGTAATGAAATGATAATCGTTGCTTGCCATAAACACCACCTTTCAGTCTTCGGCATTCTTATTTACAGAATACGATTTTAAACTCATCTTAGATCTTTCAATAAAAATACTTTCTTGAATACTCTAATTTCGAGTACAATAATAACCAGATAGTAGATGAAATGCACAGACAAGAACTGGAAAAATGAATTACAAATTGTGAAGCGTTCATAATCCCCCATCAATGGGAGCGTTGAAAAGATAGTCCTCTTTTCAACGC
>DASSXK010000280.1:0-2346 GCA_035703945.1 Ktedonobacteraceae bacterium
CAAATTCCTGGCCTCGGCTGGCTTCTATCCCGATACGATGGGCTACCAGGCCGAAAGTCTTGAAGAAGTCTTCCTACGCCTGACAGGCAATAACAATAACGAGGTCAGATAAAATGAGTGTTTCAACTTCGGCTCCCCTGACAAATACCGCCATCAGGCAGCCCAGGCCCAGCTTCATCGGCCTGATCAAGGGCGAGTTGTTTAAGATTGTGCGCCAACGCAGCAACTGGATTATGCTGCTCGGCGTCCTTGGAGTGCTCTTGCTGTTCTGGACCGCGATGCTCTTTATTCCAACGACTAAAGACGCCCTGACGAATGCTCCCTATCAATACCTGTTCTCACGTCTCACCAATAGCCTGGCCTTCTTCAGGGTCTTCGTCGGCTTCTTCCTGATCGTAATGACCGCTCGCATGATTGGCCTGGATTATCAGCAAGGCACAATCCGCATCATCCTGGGGCGCGGCGTCAGTCGGGTTGCTCTGCTGCTTGCCAAGCTGCTAACCGTTGTGATTGTAGCCCTGGCAGTCCTGGTGATTGGCCTGGCCGTTGATGGTATTCTCGCTCTGCTGATGGTGAGCTTAAACAGCGGTAGCTTGAATGCTTTCAGCCACCTCGATAACACATTCTGGTCGGCCATCGGAACCTATATCCTGGTCGTTATGATCAGTATGGGGGCCACAATTCTGCTGGCAACAGCCACAACGGTCCTCGGCCGCTCGCTGGCCTTTGGTCTGGGGCTGGCGATGATCTTTTTCCCGGCCGACAATATCGGCACGGCTATCCTGGGTCTGATCAGTGAAGTCACGCATAACGATTTCTGGCTAAAAGTCTCGATGTACCTGCTTGGTCCCAACATCAACTTTATGCCAAAGCTGATTGTCCCGACCTTGACGGTCCCTGGCACCAATCTGCAAATCGTCGCAGGCTCAGCAGGTGCCAGCCCGCTGCTTCCGGTCGATGGTACACATATGCTGGTCGTCACGCTCGTCTATTCGGTGATCTTCCTGGCCGTCGCAATCATCATGACATGGCGCAAGGACGTTCTCGAATAAACCGTTCACGCTAAAAACTACCATAAAACCCTCGATCGGACGGGCCTTCAGTTTGAAAGCTTTGCCTGATCGAGGGTTTTTATGTGCTAATGCAAACTAAAACTAAAGGGAAAACAGGCCGTATCACATCATCTATCTTGATGAAATAGAGATCAGTTCACTTTGCGCTTTCGATTTTGCCAGTGCCGATCACGCAGCTCACGTTTGAGCACCTTACCCGCGCCACTCTTTGGCAGATCCTCGACAAAGTCCAGAAAGCGGGGGCATTTATAGCCTGCAATGACTGTGCGACAATGGTAGATAAGATCATCCATCGTCACGCTTTTTCCTGGCACCAGGACGACAAAGGCTTTGACGGCCTCACCCCAATATTCATCGGGTACCCCCACAACGGCACATTCCAACACCGCTGGATGACTGCTCAAAGCGTTCTCAACCTCGATGGAATAGATATTTTCCCCGCCGGAAATAATCATATCCCGCTTGCGATCAACCAGATAGAGATAGCCATCTTCATCAAATTTACCCATGTCACCGCTGTAATACCAGCCATCGCGAAATACCATTTTCGTCTCATCAGGCTTCTCCCAATAGCCCGACATCAGATTTGCTCCTCGCACAATGACCTCGCCCACCTCCTCAGGACCAACCTCCGCGCCCCGTGGATCTACGACACGCACTGAAACCCCCAGGATCTCACGTCCACAGGAAAGCAGGCGGCGAGCCTCCTTCGCCCCACCGGATATGGCCTGGCGGTGATCATCGGGCGTCAATACAGTTAGCAAAGGAGCGGCTTCGGTCGTGCCATAGGCCTGCAAAAAGTCACAATCAAAAACTTCGATGGCCTCCCGCAGATGCGTGGGGGAGATCGGTGAAGCTCCATAATTGATGCGCTCCAGGCTGGAAAAATCGGCTTCAGCAACACCTGGATCGGACAGAAGCATCGTAATCATCGTAGGCACCCATGTTACCTGTGTCACACGTTCATGCTTGATCAACTCGAACGTGCTCTTTGGATCAAATTGTTTCTGGACGACATGGGTTCCACCCAGCCAGAAGGCCATCCAGGTACTTACACCAGCAGAAATATGAAACATGGGAATTGAGTGAAGGTAGGTAACCGTTTGTGTCGCAAAGTGGGAAGCAAGCCCCTGCAAAGCATTAGCCACAATATTGCGGTTGGTCAGGGTCACACCTTTAGGAATCCCGGTTGTGCCACTGGTATAAAAAAGCCCCGCGACATCGTTTTCATAGATCTGCGGAACCAGCCAGACTTCTTCGGTTTTGGCAAGCA
>DASSXK010000593.1:0-16988 GCA_035703945.1 Ktedonobacteraceae bacterium
TTCATCGTGCGGGAGGACCTGCTCGGCGAGCGTGAGCGACTGCGCATCGTTGAGTTTGGGTTCAGGGTGTTCCAGACCAACGAAAATGCGGTGCAGGACTCTGCGAATATTGGTATCAACCGTCGCGACCGGCTTGCGATAGGCGAAGCAAGCGATCGCTCCAGCCGTATAGCGGCCGATGCCTTTGAGCGTCAGTAGCTCCTCAATTGTATCTGGAATTTTTCCGCCATGCTCGGCGATGACCTGCCGGGCAATCGATTGCAGGCGCACGGCTCGCATGTTATAGCCAAGTGGCACCCAGGCTGAAATAACCTCGGAGGTTGGAGCATCGGCAAGGGCCTGGAGCGTCGGAAAAGCAGCGAGAAACTGGTAATATTTTGGAAGCACGCGATCGACCTGAGTTTGCTGGAGCATAATCTCCGAAACCAGGATAGCGTAGGGATCACTCGTTTCGCGCCAGGGGAGTGTACGCTGCTCGGCAGCATACCAGTCCAGAAGGAAACGATGTACCCGCGCGATGTGAACAGGCGCGGGTTCAGAAAAAATAAATGAGGACTGAGTTTGTTTACTCATCTATTCAAGACTTTGGATTTGGAGCAATAACGCGCTCTTCTTCTTCCAGAGTGCTGATTTCGCTGGCGACATCCTTTTCTTTGCGCTGACCCAGGCTTAAGAGGGTTGCGCCGCCTTCCTTCCAACATTGGGAATCGGGGGTTGGCAGATTCTCGCAGTAGATCCAGTCGGCTGCACTGCGAAGGACATAACCTTTAATACACTTTGCATATTCTATATTCTCATTCAGATCTAGATCACCAGGCTTGATATCTGGAGAGGCGATCTTGGGAACGAAAAATTTACACCAGGGCACGGCTCTATACCTTTCTTCAACTCAATTCGCTGGCCTTGGAAGGCTCCCGCAAACGGGCACCTTTCAGCGACCTGCTTCCTGAGAACACTTACATCCGGCAAGCGTGACTATTATAACGCATTCGTTATCTTTTCACCAGTGGTTGATTCCTGCTCAAACATGAAGATAGATAGCTGAAAGCAATTCAGGCATGTTGTATACTGAGTCGAACGGCTGAAGCCGGGTATGAAGCGAAGTGAATGGCTGTGAATTATTTTAGATGGAGTATTTGAGCTGTGTTTGCTGATGAATTTGCCGTTCTCGATGGAGATTCGCCTTTGTGGAAGGCCGCGCATCCTTTGTTGCAAGTTGCGTTGCAGCTTGAGCAGCAGGAGGGTATGAGCTGGCATGGATGGCAACTGGCCCCGATAGAGCAGTTTTTGCAAAAGCTTCCCTCGCACTGTAGCCTTATACTGGGGGTTTGGGAGACACGTGAGGATTCTGACCATCTGGTGCAGGGGCTAGTTTTTGAGGTGATTGAAGGCGAGGTAAAGACCATTCGCACCCTCGAAGCCCTTGTCGCGCATGGATTAAAGCCAACTCAAGCGCTGGAAGCCGGGATGGATGATGCTCTTGAAATCCTGCGCATTGTGAAACGCCAGATTGCGCCTACCGCCTGGGCTCTGTTTACAGAGAAACAGGCCTGGGATGAGTGGCTGCTTTCTGAGGAACTGGCGGGGCAGCCGATTTCAAAGGCTGATTTGCTAGCAACCATGACGGAGAAGGGGCGGTGTGTCTTATTAGGAACACAGGGACCTCGTCATCTGTAGGCTCATTATCCCTGTAACATCTGATGTTTGATCATGAATGTAATGAGTGTAGCAGGATAGAAGTTTATGCAAGCAAAATCATCCTTACGTTGGAACCCGATTCTGCGTGAATATCTCAACAGTGCGCCGAACCGGATGAATCGGCGTGAAGGCACAAATGAGTGCCCTTTTTGCGCTGACATTACAGATGGAAAGGTTGATGCAGAGACAAATGTCTGGGTGCATCCAAACGATTTTCCGCCTTTGCAGCCGCCTGCCGGCGAGTCTTACGTGGTTATCTACAGTCGCGATCACCAGCGAACTTTTACACAGTTAAGCGTAGAAGAGATCACGTCCGTAACCCATCTCTGGCGTGATTTGTATCGCGACCTCTCCAGCCGCTATCCTGCTGTCATGATCTTTGAGAACAGCGGCGAGGCGATAGGCCAGACTCAGTATCATCCTCATGGTCAGGCCTATGCCATCGCGGAAATTCCCCCGATCCTGGCTCGTGAGTTCGAAACCGTCAAACTGGATGACGAGGCCGGAAAAGGCTGCCCTTTTTGTCGCGTGGCAACGGAGCTAAAGGATGGTCCCCAACAGGTCGCCGAAAATAACACCTGGCGAGCATTTCTTCCTCCTTTTGTCCATTATCCATATGAAACGCATCTCTATCCGAAACGCCATCTTGCAAACCTCAGTCAGATGGACGATGCGGAACTTCAGGATTTCGCTGCCCTCTTGCTTCAGGTCATTCGTGGCTATAATACGCTGTATGATGGTGCGATGGCCCCGATGCCCTATTTGATGGGGGTTCATCAGTTGGCGGACGAGCGTTTCCATCTGCATATCGAGATCCTGGCGATTGGACGAGCGCCGGGTAAATTGAAATATGCTGCCTCCTCTGAATCGCTGTGGGGATTGTGGACCAACGATTCATCGCCAGTAGAAAAAGCACGTGAGTTACGTGAAGCAATTACAAAGGGAGGTCAGTAATGGAGCAAGAGAAGAGCCTTCCAGGTCCCGCCAGAGAGGGTGCAGCGAAGTTTGCCGAGGTTTTTCAGACGGAAGAGCCGTATGCGACCCCGTTGCGAGCGGCGTGGGCACCAGGGCGCGTAAATCTGATCGGGGAACATACCGACTACAATGGCGGATTTGTCTTGCCCGTGGCGACCGACCGGGTCGCGGCCTTTGCCGGGCGTCCCCGCGAAGATGGCATTGTGCGGCTGTGGTCCGCGCACTTCGAGGAATATGCTCAATTTGAGCTGGCCGAACTGCCTGAGTCATTTGAACGGCAGCGTAAGGCGCTGCCAGGCTGGGCACGCTATGTACTAGGAGTCGCCAATCAACTGACTCTCGCCGATATTTCTCTGACCGGTTTTGAGGCCGCCGTGACCGGCGATGTTCCCCTGGGTGGTGGCATGAGTTCCTCCGCCGCTTTAGAGGTCGCCAGTGCCGAAGCCTTTGCTTGCTTTTCGCTGGGCAAGCTGACGATTGGAGAGACCGGGGCGCTACTCACGCCGATGCAAGTGGCTGGAATTTGTCAGATCGCGGAACATATCGCCTCCGGTGTTCAATGTGGCATCCTTGATCAGGCTGCTTCCTGCCTGGGAAAGCCGGGGAAAGCTGTGCTGATTGATTGCCGTTCGCTTGAGTATCAATATCAGCCGTTTGAGGCACCCGATCTCTCGTTGGTTGTTATTGACACAAGCGTGAGGCGTGAGTTAGCGGACTCGGCCTACAATGAACGCCGTCAGCAGTGTGAGGAAGCGGCCCGACTGCTTGGCGAAATGATCAAGCAGTCTGAAGGTGAGCAGAGTGCAACGGTTACAACCCTGCGCGATGTTTCACCAGAGCAATTTGCCCGCTATGCAGCGCAATTGCCCGAGATCTTGCGGCGGCGTGCGGGCTATGTAATGGCCGAAAATGCCCGTGTCTTGCGCGAAGTTGAGTTGCTGAAGCAGAACGATTATGTTCAGGCTGGCGAGCTGCTCTGGCGGTCCCACGCCGGGTTGCGGGACGAGTATGAGGTCAGTTGTATGGAACTGGATACGCTCGTTGAAATCGCCAGCCAGGTGCCGGGAGTGTTGGGGGCACGGATGCTCGGTGGCGGCTTTGGAGGCTGCACGGTGAACATCGTGCGTAATGAAGCACTGGAGTCACTCCGGCAGGCCGTGGAAGCGCAATATGAAGCGCGCACAGGTCGGCAGGCCGTGATAGACGTTTGCAGGCCGGCTGGCGGTCCGGGGTATATGACACTGGAGTAGACAGGGAGGTCAAGCTGCTGACTTCTTCCGGCCACCCTGATAAAATGAATGTTAGCAGTTTATCAGGGCGATCGGAGAAACTATTTCTGGAAAAGATAAAGCCCGAAGCCCATTGTATCGCGTCCCCACTTTAAATAGATGTCGCGCCATGCTCGTATGCGTTCCAGCAGGGCGGGCACATCGGGATCATCAGGCTTCTCGCGGGCATAGAGTTCGATATTGCGCAGGTGAAGCCATTCGTAGCGATCCCACTCATCGTCGTTGCAGACGGTGGCGTAGAGTGGGATCAGACCAGCAGCGACACCAGCCGCTACATTCTCGGCGTGTGTTGACATCTCAGAGCGAGATCCTTGAAAGGCTTCCAGATAAGCGGCCAAAGGCTCTTGTTTCCAGTAACCGTCGCCCAGGAGAATATAACCACCGGGACGCACCAAAGCAGCCAAACGCTGTAAGGTCTTTTCAAAGCCACCAAAGATGTCGCAGGCTCCCAGACAGGAGGCCAGATTGAAGGATTCTCGTTCTCCCTGGTAGGTTTTGGCATCTTCTTCCAGAATGGTGAAGGTGCTTTGGGGGATGCGAAGCGCGATCTGTTCGCGTGCCTCCTGTAAAAATGGGGACGAAAGATCGATGCCCAGTGCTTCCACCTGAAAACGCTCGATTAAACGAATGGGCAGCTCAGCCTTGCCCGTGCCTATATCTAGAATGTGGTCGCCAGGGAGAAGATCAAGGAGCTCAATGATACTTTCCACCTTAGCAGAGCTAAAAGGATTGCAGTAACGAAGATCTCTATGTGAAATGGTTGAATATTTGAAACGATCCAAAGAAAAATCCTTTCACGGATGAACGGCCCTCCTGGCGAACTTGGAGGTTTTTATCTGTAGTGTAGTATATACGTTGCCAGAAGGTTCAGCATCTCAATCATCCTTCTCATATTTGCGATATGCTTTCTGTAAAGATGAGTTGCTAGCCAGCCAATTCAAAGGTGATAGAATGGGAGAGCGGCCTGACGGAAAGAAGGCGCATTGGAGAATTATTCCTCAGTCAAAGAAAGGAACGTGGTGTTCTTTCCCTCATTTCGAAGGATCGCCACGCCAGGATTTTTATGAAGCTGTATATTTCCACCGATTTCGAAGGGACAAGTGGCATTGTTGCCTGGGAGCAGATCATCGAGGGGAGTGCCGAATATGAGCAGGGGCGCAAACTGCTGACGGCCGAGGTCAACGCCGTCATCAATGGGGCGCTTGAAGGTGGGGCGAATGAGTTTGTTGTAAACGATTCGCACCATCAGATGCGTAACCTGCATCCCCAGGATCTTGATGGGCGAGCGACCCTGATCACCGGCAGCTATAAGCCGCTCTATATGATGGAAGGTCTGGATGCCAGCTTTGATGGGATCTATTTTGTTAGCTATCATGGCTCGGTTGGGGCTGAGAAAGCCATTTTGTCGCATACCTATAATCCCAGAGCCATCTGGGAGGTGCGTCTGAATGGTGTTGTGGTGGGAGAATCAGGCGTAAACGCCCTGGTGGCCGCGCATTATGGCGTCCCAATTATTTTTGTTAGCGGTGATGAGGCTACGGCTCAGGAGGCGGAACTTGTCGCGCCCGAAGCCGAGAAAGTCGTTGTTAAGCGGTCGATCAGTCGTTTTGCCGCCTCCCACTTGCATCCTTTGGAGGCGTGTGATAGGTTGCGTCGAGGTTCGCTTCAGGCCGTGCAGCGCCTGGCTTCAATGAAGTCACCTGCTTTGGAGCAACCTGTGAAGCTGGAAGTTACCTTCCTGGTGGCGGATATGGCTGAGATGGCAACCTGGATCAAAGGTGTAGAGCAGATCGGACCCCGGACCGTCGTCCTGACTAATGACAGCCTGCTGGACCTCTACCAGGCCTTTGTCGCGGTGGTGACATTGACTCGCTCACTGGTTGACCGCTAAGCAAGACAGATACCCATAAAAACGAGCACAGTTTCTTCCTGAAAGTTCTGTTGCTCGTTTTTTTATAGTCGATGAGCTAGGCTTCGTCTTGTGCCTCGCTTTCTTCATGTATTTTGACCCGTTGCTGCTCAGCGGATTGCTCGATCGTATCAAGCATTCCTGCGACATGGCTGAGGCGTTGCTCGAAATTTTTTACCTGCTGATGCAGGGTTTGAATCTCAGCGACCATATCGTGGAATTGGCCGTTGAGGTTGGTCTGCATTTGTTCCTGTTCATTGAGAGATGGGAAGGGTGGAAGCTCTGGGCCGAGGGTGCCTGTCACCTCCATGACTGAATCAGAAGGCTTTTCTTGTTTGGGTTGAGTATCCCGAGTAGTCGCCTGACGGTTTTCTTTGCGTGTGCGACCTTCTGCCATAAAGAGCAGAATTACGGCAATCAGAGCGACTATGCCGATGAGCAAAAGCCCACCAGCGATTAATATATTCATTAGTTGATTGCCTTTCTCAACACTATTTATCTGAGAAAAAGGATTGCTGCCAATGAACCATGAGAGAGATCACGGGCAACAATGTTATTGTTTTAATTTATACATATAACTTTATCATATCCAGAAGCGGCTTATATAGTCCAATTGGCCGCTCCTGGTGTGTTCGAAAGGATCAGATTGTGCAAGCCTTAGTTGATGTGGATGGTGACATTCGCACTCATGCCGGGGAGAAGATCTTTACCCCCATTCCCATCCAGGGTAATGATTACTGGAATGCGTTGTCCAACTTTTGTGAAGTTACTGCTGGTATTGTCCTGATTGGGGATCAGTGAGAACTGGCCCGCAGTGGCCTGGACGATACGCTGAATGTGCCCAGAGAAGCTGGTTCCCTTATAGGCATCGACAGTAATATCCACGGCCTGGCCTGTTTTTACACTATCGATAGAGTTTTCATCGACGTAGGCTGTGACATTTACAGAGCTGAGGTCAGTTATCTGGGCAACGGTCAATCCGGCTGCGACCAATTGGCCTGAAACGGCAGGTACCATGACAACCGTGCCGCTGATTGGGCTGGTCAGGTCGACGGAACTGGCCTGGGGGGGCGTTTTGGCGGTCGCGGCACCATTTGAGGCAGGCGCGACTGAAACGGTACCGATGGTCTCTCCAGCGGTTACTGTATCACCCTGCTTCACTGAGAGACTTGCGAGCTTCCCATTAGCAGGGGCGCTGACGTTGACGATCTGCCCTGTGATCTGGGCATCGTCAGTGCTGTAGTAGGTATGATTGTAGTAGATCCAGTAGCCGACGCCTCCGGCGATAGCTAACAAAGCAATCGGAATAAGTACAGCGGCTAAAATTATTCGGCGCATTGTGCCTCTCCTTCAAAGGTATTCTGGGAATTGTTTATAAGATATTCCTGGATGGATGTAAATTTTTATCCGGGTTATTCAAGCATAAGCCTGGCTAAATGGCTTGAATCTTCCTCATCGGGTTGACCTTCTTTTTTGAAAGCTGGCTCGCTTTCTGGAATCGTCTTTGGTCGTCGTGACCCTCTCACAAAGAAGGTCGCGATGATAGAGAGAGCGACCACGAAAATTGTGAGGCGGAAGGCATCTTGAATAGACAGAATGTAGGCCTGACGTTGGATCAGACGGTCGATATAAAGGATAGCAGTGGCATATCCCTGTGACAGTGATGCACCATGTGCCACAAAGAGCGCCTGGAGCTGAGGGACCATTTGTCCGAGGCCAGATTGAGGTGTGACCTGTTCGGCCAGGTGTCCGGCATGAACCTTGGTCTGGCTCTGAATCAGGGTTGCCAGCACGGCAATTCCCAGTGAGCTGGAGACCGCACGCGTAACCGTATTAATTGAAGAAGCCTGTGTAAGCTGACGTGGCGGAATTTCTGCCAGGCCCGCGACAGTTAAGGGCTGGATCGAAAGGCCAAGTGCCAGACCACGCATGATCAGCAGAATTTGAATCGTACTATAGGCCGTCGCAGTATTCAGGTAGGTGAGCTGCCAGGTGGCGAATCCCAGTATAATCAGACCGGGAATCATCACAGCTCGTACCCCGAAGCGATCAACCAACCTTCCTCCAATCACGACGCTGACCATCGAGGCCAGAGCCTGGGGGAGCAGAAGCAGGCCAGCCTCGAAGGCATTCAGGCCGCGAATACTCTGCAAATAGATCGGGAAGATAAAGAGGCCGCCAAACAGCGAAAAGATCACGAAGACCGTCGCAATTGAGCTGGCTCGGAATGGTCCATTCTTGAAGAGCCGGACATCGAGCATCGGTTGGCCCCCACGGTTGGCGATGATGATCTCAACAATCGTAAAGATGATTAGTGAAATCACCCCAACGCCCATAAAGCCGATGACTGTTGTTGAGCCCCAGCCATCGGTGCTGGCACTGGAAAGACCATAGAGAAGGGTTGCCAGACCAACCGCTGCGAACAGGAACCCAGCGAAGTCAAAGCGGGCCTGACGTTCACCAGGCATATCACGCAAGAGGATGATCGCGAGAACAATCGCGACAATTCCGACTGGAACGTTGATATAAAAGATGAGCTGCCAGCTCGCATAGGTCACGATGTAGCCACCAACGGTTGGACCCAGAGCCGGCGCAAGCAGGGCTGGCAGGCCAAAGAAGCCCATTGCGGTTCCGCGCTCCTGCGGAGGAAACTCGCGGAAGAGCAGTGAGATTGAGAGTGGAAAAAGCGCAGCGCCTCCCGCACCTTGAAGAATACGGAAGAGAATCAAGACCGGTAGACTCCAGGCCAGCCCGCAGAGCGCGGAGCCAAGGGTGAAGGCTGCCAGCGACATAATGTAAAATCGCTTCATCCCAAACAGATCGGAGAAAAAGGCCGCCGTTGGTGTGACGACGCCCTGGGTCAGGATGTAAGCGGTCAGTACCCACTGCACACTATGAATATCAGCTCCGAAGGCGGTTTCGAGACGTGGAATAGCAATGTTAACAATTGTTTGATCGAGGATGCTCATAAAGACCCCGATGATCACAACTGCTGCTACAATCCATTTATAGTCTAATCCCGCGCCTGCCCGGGCAGGCCTTGTCGAAACTTGCATGCGGGAGAGCTCCTTCCAGAATATGCAAAACTGGAGACATCAAGTTTTCTTTTGTGGAATTGCGTGTGGTCGCAAGCCGCGTTTGAGCTAAGGGGTATTGTCCAGAGGCTGCTCTTGCTCATGGCACACAATCCCATACATTAACAAATGGACAAGCTGATCGATGAGTTCCTCTTTGGTATAGGAAACCTGCATAATCTGGTCACTCAGGCCCCGACTAATTGCTCTCAAAGCAAAAAAAGAAACAATAGTTTGCATAAAAAGATGAGGGGAGATATTTTTACAGAAATAACCCTCGTCCTGTCGTCGGGTGATATAGGCATTCGCGCTTTTACGCCCTTTAACAATCATCTCTGAGAGAATATTTGCATCGTTGGGATGGGTATGAATCAAGAAAATCGTGAGTCGTGCGAGATCACTTTCTTTATTATCAACAAAGGCGTCATAAAAGGCGCTCACGATGCGGCGTATAATCCCTTCGTCCTCAACGAGGGTGCCAGCTTTAATCTCATTTTCGATTTCTTCGATCGCGGGACGAATAATCGAGTGTGGGCTAAATTGCTTGACAATTGCTTTAAGCAGATCATCTTTGGTATGGAAATGCCAGGTCAGGGTACCCCTGGTAACGCCAGCCTCTTCCGCGATTTCTTCCAGGGTTGCGGCCGAGAGTCCCGAACGCGCGAACACTTTGATGGCTGCCTCAAGAATCTCCAGGCGGGTGTTCTGGGGTGGTGTATCAAAAAGGTAGCCACGCTGGACTAATTCTTCGCGTAGGGCTTCTTTACCCCCCACAAAGTGGTAATAAAAGGTAGGACGCGAGACCTGGGCATTTGTGATGATCTCTTCAATAGTCATTTCTTCAAATGGACGCAGAGATATTAGCTGTATCGCCGCCTGAATGAGGCGCTCTTTTCCTCGACATTTCCCCATTTCAGGCATAAATTTTTAGCCCCATCCTTTTTGGATTATACATATTCGGATACTATACAAGACAAACTCTGTAGTGAGTATAGTCTAAGAATTTAAATAAGTCAACAATAATAGGAAGCATTTCTGTGGAAAAATTGATCGAAATTTATGGTTGTTTCGTCGTTACATGTTTTATGGAAAAGATGCCGCCTGCGGCGGCGAGGAAGAGGGGAGGCAATGGATAGAAAGCAGAAGAGGTTTGCTCACGGTATATTGCGACCGAGCCTCTTCTGCTTTCATATTTATGTGAGCATGATCGGGATTATTGCTCTTTAGTGTGAAAGGGCGGTATCACTTGCGTCCGGAAGATCCTCCGTTTCTAGCTGAGATTGAGCGGTAGCATAAAAAGTAAGCTTGTAGTTGCCGATTGTGATCTCGTCTGCGTTGGCGAGGGGATATGCTTCGTCCGCTTCAAGTTGCCGATCGTTGACTCTGACGCCTGTTGCACTCTGGCGATCCTGCAAGACATAGCCACCTTCCTCGCGACGAATCAGGGCGTGATGGCGTGAGGTCAAAGGATCTGTATCGAGCAAAATGTCGCTCGAACCTGCCCGGCCCAGGGTTAGCACGTCTTGTTTCAGAGGAACATAGTAAGGGTTTTCCGTATAGGGTGACGTGATCAGCAGGCAAGGGAACGTTGTAGGCGAACTGCTGGTCTCCTCCTCAGGCTCGGTCGTTTCTGCGGCCAGAGGCTCCCTGGAACTGCTAATGGCCTCTTCAATTGCCTGAGGATTGAAGGGTGTTTGTGGCGGTGGCGTGCCGATTGTGCCGGGTTCGATTTCCGGTGCAGGCTGTGGCACGATCTCCGGATCTGGGAATGGGACCGGATTTGGCTCAGGTTTTGGGAATGGAGCCGGATCGGGTTGTGGCTGCTTCTCCGGGCTGGTTGGATCTTTTTCAGGCACAATTTTTGGATCTGGAGCCGGCACAGGGAGGGGTCCTGGCTCTGGCATGGGCATGGGTGGTGGAACAGGCTGCGGATCGGGTTGAGGTGCAGGATCGGGCTCAGGCTGAGGCACAGGGTCAGGCTGAGGTGTAGGTGCAGGAGCAGGATCGGGCTGGGGGGCAGGATCGGGCAATGTCGCCATATGGAAACCATTGCTTGAGGCTGGTTCTGGCGTCGCTTGTATGTTCTGTGTGGATGGGAAGGTAAAGCTGGTTTGCTTGGTCGAAAGGGCATTGACCAGGGCTGTGCTAAAGGCCAGGATTGTTGGGTAACGTTCTTCAGGGGAGGCGCTTAAAGCGCGGCGCAGAATGCCCTCGTGCTGAATGCTGACTTTAGCATTCAAGTTAAATAAGGTTGGAATGGCTGCTTTTTGCTTTTGCTGCTGCATTTCCGCTGGCGTTCCCAGATAGGGGAAGCGACCGGTTAACCAGAAAAAGAGGATCACAGCCAGGGCGAATTGATCGCTGGCAGGCGTTGTACGCTTGAGAGCCTGTTCCGGGGCAGATGTAATCGGGAGAATCTGATTGGGGATCTGTCCAAGGCGGCGTACAAAATGGGTGAGGTTCATATCGGCAATCAGGAAAGGTAAGGTGTCGCTTGCTTGTTCTGGAGAAGAGCCAGGCAAAACCAGTAGATTGGAAAGGGTCAGAGAGCCATGCACAAACCCTTGCTTGTGGAGTGCGTGCAGTCCTTGCGCAAGCTGATGGGTGTAGCGAATGGCGCTGGGAATGTTCAAAATAGGTTTGAAATGCGTGCGACCTTCATCATCAAGCAAAGAACCGGTGGGGATGTAAAGACGTGCAATGTAGAGCTGCCCGTTGTTTTCTCCATAATCAAGCAGGGCCGCGAGGGAAGGATGGTTAATTGTGCTAATGCCCTGCATCTCGCGGAAGAATTGACGGCGTGCAGACTCTGGCAGGGCTTTTCCAGGTTGGATCAGTTTCAAGGTGACTTTGCGCCTGGCAACGATATTCTCCGCGACATAACTATCACTTACCAGACTTGTGCCCAGTTTGCCGATGATTCTGTATTTTTGAAAACGCTGTTCTACTTCTAATGCTGGCATGTATTAACCTCGTTCTTTCTGACTGACGTGCCGTGCTGTATGCATCTTTATGCGGCCTGGAACGCTATTTGCTTATGTCGGCCAGGTTGAGTGGCTTTGCTTTTTTGAAATGAAATTATCGTTACACAATTATAACGCGAAAATGAATATACCGTGAAAAATTAGT
Organism: Ktedonobacteraceae bacterium; assembly: GCA_035703945.1. Classification (GTDB taxonomy): domain Bacteria; phylum Chloroflexota; class Ktedonobacteria; order Ktedonobacterales; family Ktedonobacteraceae; genus DASSXK01. The sequence goes on from DASSXK010000593.1 coordinate 12,075, forward strand.
ACATTCTTATAGGACCGCCAGATGAAGCTGCAATGCAGACAGGCGATGTAGTTTCAATCATGATTGCACTCAACATTCATATATGTACTTTAGTAGATGAACAGTATGGCAGGCCTAGTTTTCATCAGAAAGCCATGTCTTGCCATTACAAAACACTTCGCAACGGCGCTCTCGCGCCTACTGAGCGCTGAGCAAGCAGGCAGCATTGGAAGCTTCCCAGATGGAGCAGTGCTCGTAACCATAGTACTGCCTTCTTAAGCGCGTTCAGTCAGCGAATTGAATGGCTTATCGTGATGGATTGATAATTGTAGAGGGATTGCGAGCCAGGATATAGCAATAGATTGTTGAACCACCACCAATAATATGCACGATCCGGGGATGCCAGTCTGCCGGAATCCTTATTTTACGTTGAATAAGGTGCATTGGCCAGATAAGGTAGTCAACGTTCTTGTTTATGTTTTCTGGCTGAAGCTCGATGAACTGTAGGCGAGACGGCAGGTCGCGATTAAAATCATTCCAATTGACTCTGCTGTCGGGCGAGGTCAATGTTTCATATTTGGCGACAAGCCCAACCTTACCGCTGCCGCTCGTATGCGCAATTAGCCAGAGAGCTCCATCACGATAGGCCGGATAAGCCACCTGAAGGGACGAATTCTCGCCCTGGTACAGCTCGCTGGTATAGCCCTCCGCTGCCTGAACCGTCAACAGGCCGAATAGATGTGGACCGACAATCGCCACTGCCAGGATACTCACTTGAGCGAGCAAAAGCCAGTTTGGGTGCTTGTGTCGCTCAACAGAGGGTATGGAAGCATCGGATTTCACTGAAAATAAAGGGCTGAAAGGCAAGTGAGGGGAGTGTTCCCTGGGGCGATAACGAAGCAGCCAGGAAAGCCCAAAAGTCCCTGCAAGAGCGATCGGAGGCATCGCGGGGAGCAAATAATGCGTTCCAACGATAATATTAAGTTGGCTAAGCATAAAGACAATCGTGACCAGCCAGATCAGCAGGAAGGCCCATTTAGCCATCTCCTGGGCCTTTTTATCATCAATCTCATGGGTGTCTGGAACGTTTGGGGTTGTTCTCTTCGAGCGCCAAACGGGCAGGTGGAACTTGTAAAGCATGACAAGCGCGACACCTATAAAGAGCAGTGCTGGCACAGTCACAAAGAGACTGATCTTGGCGGATAAAATATACAGGACTGCCCAGTGGGGAACATACGTAGAAGCCTTTCCAGCCAGAAAGGTGATATGCCCTTTTTCGGCATGGTTTATCTCGAAATCAAAGCTGTGGATTAGCAGGCGAATGGGCGAGCGCCAGAGGGCGGGATCGACGATCAGGAATGACAACGGAGCCAGTCCAATCGCGGAGAGCCACCAGCGCCAGGGCACGGGCGGTCGGGCCTCGGCCTTCAATCTGGGGCGAATTGCCACAAAACAATAGAGAGGGAAAAGGATCATCGCCGGAGCGATCAAGACCGCCGTATATTTGCTTGCTGCCGCCAGTCCCAGGCAGAGTCCCGCAACAGGATAGAGATATGGACGGCGAAGCGCTGGCCAGAGGAGCAAATAGGCCGTAGTTGCTAAAGCAGTCATCGTCATATCCAGGTAAGCCAGGGCGCTGAAATAGACCATCCAGGGACTTACGGCGATACAGAGTGCGGCTACGGTCGCGACTACACGCCCGAAGGGACGTCGTGTTCCCAGATATATAATCGCGACCAGAGCGGTCCCCGCCAGGATATTTGGCAAGCGAGCAGCCATCAAATTTTTGAGAGGCGAGCCAAGCAGGGAATTAAAGACCATAGATAGGCCAATCAGGATTTTGACGAGTGGGGGATGTTCATAATTGAAGGCCCAGCCCACGGACGTAAAATTCAGATGCTTTAGCAGCGGAACATAGATAGAGCCCGCCGAAATATAGATGCGCTCGTCTGTTACCAGGTCGAGCTGGTTTGCCAGAATGATTCTCGCGACAAAAGCCAGCAAGGTCAGGCCGATCAGTCCCGCTGCTTCAATCAGAGTTAAAGAAGGGCGGAGGCCATTTTTTGTGCTGGTTGATCGGGCTTGATCTACCGCAGGGTGCCGTGTGATGACATCTAGATTGATTTTCATAATTTATTCTTTATGCTTATAAACAGGCTCAATTTGCGGCGATTATAGCATAAGGATGAGCTACATGTCGATTGAAATTGTTCAATACTGATACAGTTTTATCTGTGGAATAGTATTAATAGAGACATGCGGGCGGTTTGGCCCAAAAGAAACAGGATCTCTCATTTGAGAAATCCTGTTTCTTTTTAGCTTTATTGTTTGGCAGAAACGTTACTCGGCCAGGAGTTCTTCAATTTTAGCCTCGATAGTTTTGGCCGTAGGATAGAAGACAGTCTCCTCCGGTTCGTTGTAGGGAGCCGGGGGCGCTGGAAGGGCCGAGACAAAGGCTGGCGTGCTATCCAGATCATAGAAGCAGTTCTGCACAATCCAGGAATGGATGTGGCGGCCGAAGGTCGTGAAGTCCGCCTCTTCGGTCACAACAATGGCTCGATTTGCCTCCTTGACGGCGGCGCGGATGGTCTCATGATCGAATGGCTCAAGCGTGCGCAGGTCAACAATCTCGATCGCCCCACCGTGGCGATTGACGATATCGGCTGCTGCCGTGCAGGCTTCCAGAACCATCGTACCCCAGCTAATAATAGCCAGTTGCGAAGGACCCTCGCCGATGCGGATACGACGGGCTTTACCGATTGGTTGCGTGTAGTAGCCTTCGGGAACATTCCAGTACTCGGCCAGGGCCTGAATAATAGTGCCATTGGCATCTTTCGGTGGCTCTGAACGGTAGAGACGACCGCGCTCCAGGAAGGCCACGGGTGACTGGGCTCGGGCGGCTTCCAGCAGGAGACCCTTGGCATCGAAAGGCGTTGCCGGACAGATCGTGATCATACCAGGGATCGAGGTAAACCACTGCTCACCGGTATTGGAGTGTCCATAGGCACCACCGCCGGCTGTGCTGCTGGAGATCGGACCACCACCGCCGCTACCGGATTTGGTGCGGATAATCAACGGTTGTTGCCAGTTGCCATAGCTTTGGTAGGCGATGCGGGCGGCAATGCGGATCGTCTGCGTGGCTGACTGATGATAATCCACGAACTGGATTTCAGCGCAGCGGGCCTTGCCATCAATCAAGCTGGCTCCAGCCGCGATTCCGACGATGACCTGCTCGTTCAGAGGACTGCTGATTGAGCGCTCCGGAAATTTTTTGACCAGTGAAGCTGTGGCGCCAAAGACGCCGCCCTTGGGGCTGCCCACATCCTGACCGTAGACGAAGAAGTAGGGATCGCGCTCCGCCAGCTCAACCAGGGCTTCGTTAATCGCGCCCAGCATCGTTGAGGGACGCTTGACGCTGCGTGGGGTATTTTCCTGCCACTCGGGGATGGAGATAACATTCTTCAAGACCCGATCAGCGGCTGGCTCCGGCTCTTTGAGTACCTCGGCTTCGGCCTGCTCCAGGTGAGCCTTGATCTCTTTGCGGATGCGCTCGATATCGGCTTCTTTCAAGTGACCATTTTCGACCAGCCAGCGGCCATAGTTCTTGACCGGATCTTTGGTCGCGGCTGTTTCGGCGATCTCAGCCTTATCGCGATAGGCCTTAATGTCTGTGCTGCTGGAATGAGGATCGAGAAGACCAATACGCAGGTGCATCAGCACAGGACCCTGGCCGGAGCGGACGTGTTCAGCCAGTCGAGCGGTCGCCTCATAGACGTTGACGGGATTTGTGCCATCGATCTCTTCGGCATAAACGCCGCCGCCTTTGGCCCACTCCACCAGCGAGCCAGCCCACTGGATCGGGGAGGCGGTGGTGATAGCCCAACCATTGTCTTCTACGATCAACATGACCGGAAGCTTATGGACAGCAGCCTGGCGGAAGAGCACGTTGAAGTCGTTGCTGGCCGCGCCGCCGTCGCCGGTAGAACAAATGATAATCTCATTGCTCTTGTGCTGCTTCAGAGAAAAGCCAACACCGCCAGCGAAAGGGGCGAGCGAACCAACCTCGCTGGAGGCGGGGAGAATGCGATTCTCTTTGCTGGAATAGTGCGAGGGCATATTGCGGCCACCACTCTCATCGGTGGCGCGGGCATATGCGCTGCGCAGGGGGCCATAAATGTTGCCTGTTCGTTGTAGATAGGCGGCCATATCGCGATAATAAAGGGCTAACCAGTCTGTATCTTGCAGGGCGGCCACAACGGCTGCCATACTTTCGTGTCCGGCACATCCAATATAGAAAGGAAATCGGCCTTGTGTTTTACGGGTTTTCAGCAGATCATTCATCACACGCGCCGTTACCATAGTGCGGTAAAGCGCGAGGTGATCCAGCGGCTGTGCTGTTCTACCAGCTTCCGTAGCTCGTACGTTGATTGTCATTCTGCCTTGCCTCCAAAAGATGCCGATAGGTATCAGATCAATTGAGTTAATGATACTTCATCTTCATAACGTAATTGCTCGTGAGCAATGAGATATATGTAATTTGCGAAAATATTCGGACGGGCCTTGTACACATATATTCGTTGCCTGAGCCTTATTTGTTTGCTTGTCTGATCAGGAAATTTGACTGAAAAAGGTCTTCGTTTTGCTTGAAGCGAGACCCCGAACCTGTCAGTTGGACCTTTCGTCTGGATATGCTGAGTGGCTTCAAAGCTAAGCGAAATATAGCTTTGAGAATGTGTTCTGTGCCCGTGTCCACTCCAAAGTTGAAAGGCATACCAAACCATTATAAAATTGCTGACCGCTAAAAGCAAGAAGTGGAATCTCCTGAGCAGAGAAGACAGTACTTTTTGAGTACCTCTGAAGACAGATGTAGAGGAGGTGGGTATCATCTTTTGGCCAGGGGGGATAGGAACATCCCAAACCCTGAATATGGCGTTG
>DASSXK010000739.1:0-6924 GCA_035703945.1 Ktedonobacteraceae bacterium
AGTAGTTACAAAATCCTTGATTTCCACTGCGAAACAGAAACCAGGAAACCCCTTCCTGACCAGGCGGAAGATTAATATTCACATTATAGCGGTAATTCGAACGCAGATATGTTTCGAGCAGAACCATTTTATCATAGGGATTCTTACCGGCAGCCGTCACACTCTGCGCCAGACGGAGAATATTCGGATCGAGATTTCTTGGCAACTGCGTAAAGTCATGCACAATCGTGGGATCAAAGTAGGTCGGAGGCAACGAGCCGTCGTAGGCATTTGAGAAGCGAGGCGCATCCGCCGGGAATGGGACGCTACGCAAGGTCGCTTCATCCGTCGATGATACCATCGAAACAACCGTATAAGTCATACCGGCAGCCAGCTTACCATTCGCCTTCAGCCAGGTAACAGGCTGCCCACTGGATTTCGAGGTAACAAGCCTGGCATCCTGGCTAACCATCGCAATCTGAGATGCCCCAAGCAGGTAAGGTGACTGCTCTCCTGGCGGATTCACCATCTTCACCGTTTGACTCACCGTGTGGGTATTGATCGTATCGCCCAGTGAGACCTGATTGTTATTGATCGTCTGGCTGTTCGTGCTATCTATTCCCCAGCCGCGACCATCATAGTTAACATAGCTTAGCGATTCCAGATATTGATTAGAATCATTCGACTTGACCGTCATGACGATTTCCTGGTTTAAGTTGGGATTCCCCGCCAGGGTCAGTGAATCGCGGAAGCTGCCATGGTTGCTGGCCGTCACATCGCCATTGACCGATATAAGGCGATTCCAGGTATTCTGGGCAATCGTCCAGGGACTATTATCGGCATTCCAGACCTGCGACAGCCCTTCATTCATATATCCCCAGGGCAAGATAAAGGACAGCACAATAATCGCAATCGAGATCAATGCCCCTGCCTGCATAAAATCCCAGCCCAGATCATCAGGAAAACGCAGCCGTTGACGCCGCCAGAGCATCACAGAATCATAGAGATTGAAGCGCAATAACAACAATAACGCTGCGATCAGGAACACGATCATAAAGACAATGTAGCCGTTGGCGATATAACTCAGATTGATCAGCAGCACAATCGAGTTAGCCACAATCATCAACCAGGGACTACGAAGCCGATAAACCAACCAGACGCTGGTATAGGCCAGTAGAAAACTAAGTGCGGTAATAAAGAGCAAAAAGATCGAGTCATCGCCACTGGTTCCATCATTAACGGCCAGACTGACCCAAGTGCCAAAATTATGGAAAAACGCTGACAAGCTTCCATCAAAGTATGCCCCTGCCGTCTGCCAGGAAGCCAGTAGCAACGCAAAAACAACCACCACAATATGAACAACCAGACTGGGAAAACGCCGCTGCTTCGCCGTAATCATCCCACAGAGGATACCCAGGGCTGTTGTCAAACTGAGGATGTTCAGATGATCAACCCAGTTCGCAGCCTCAACGCACCACATCGTGCTATACAAAACGGTCGCCAGCAGGAACAGCGAGAACCAACCTTCGGCCGGGGCCAGATGAATCTGAAAAAACGGCCTCGATGGCGGGGATGGCTTCTGATTATTATTGCGGGAGCTGTTCCCCCCACGTTTCTCTTCAGAGACGAGCTTAACTAACCGATCAACAGTTGCATCGTGCATTACCAGTTACCTCCGTCGAACGTAGCGCTCCTCTGGACCGCGTTCAAGTACTTCGGTCAAATTATCGCCTGCATGTACACGTAAGACAGGGATGCCGGCCCCCTCTAATAAAGCAAGCGTATCCTCGTCAACAGGCTGATCATTAAAAGACGCTGCATCCAGGCTAATGATTGCAACTTGTACGCCACGTCTTAAGAGATGTCGCACTCCATCATGCCAATCGCGCGAAAGCGAAGGTGTAATAATAAACGCTACTGTATTGCGACTAAAATTGAAAGCATCAAGCGCCAACGCCTCCTTAAGATCAGGACCCTCACCGGCCCTGACCACAGCTAGAAGCTCCAGCGTCCGTTCAATCTGACGGTCCCCACGATCAAGTGAGAGAAATTCGCGATGCTCGGCATTCACAATCATCCCCAACGAAAGGTCCTGGCGCAGCAAATAGTTGGCAATCGTCGCCGCAATTGTCACGCCATATTCTTCAGTTGAGAGCTCACCCTCACCAGCCTGCACGCCAGCATGGAGGTCAAGGAATATCCAGGCATCCATGGCGGGGTCCAGGTCAAATTCCTTCACCATCAACTTGCCAGCACGAGCCGTCGAGCGCCAGTGAATCCGATTCATAGCATCGCCTGTCATATAATCTCGAATCGTCGTGGCATTTGTGGTTGTTTGAAGGGCACGACGAGCGCTGCGTCCACGCCCAGGCAGGCCGCCAGTAAAGAGCAGAAAGTTTGAGATCGGCAGAACCTGGGGTAGAACCAGAAGTTCATGCTGCCCCGTCAGGACGATCCGGCGGCGGAAGAGTCCGAAGGGATCGCCGCTACTGGCGGTTACAGGTCCAAGTTGAAAGCGACCGCGTTGTTTGCACATCGTACGTGCCCGCCAGGTCATGCGTTTACGACCACCAAGACTGGCAACATAACCGGCTCGGTGGCCGGGCAGGGTCGAACCATCGACGATCTGCACCCAGAGTTTAGGCACAACGCTTGTATTATCAAGCATCAAGCGTTCATCAAAGAGTTCGCCAACCTGGACGCGCCCAACGGTTGAGGTGCGCCGAAAAATCAAGCGATGCAGGCTATAGCGCGTCCAGAACCACGAGAGCAGAAACAAGATCAGCAATACATATGTCAGCACATACAACACATGCCAGGCACTACTGATCGCGAATACCGCCAGAACTGCAATTAAGAGTGCTGCTTGCCAGGGGCGCATACTTACCGCCCTTTCCCGCCAGCAACCCAGGCACCAGGAATCGCCACGCTCTGCAAGATCTCATCCAGAATGGCAGCCGAGGTAATCCCACGCACGCGAGCCGCAGGTGTCACAATGATTCGATGCGCCAGCATCGGTCGGGTCAAGATCTTCACATCGTCGGGAATCACATAGCCTCGTCCACGCATAGCCGCCAGCGCCTGCACACCTCGGAAGAGCGCCAATGAGCCACGAGGGCTGGCCCCAAGGTAGATGTTCTGGTGATTGCGGGTCGCATTCGCGATCGCCACAATATATTCGCGAATCGAAGGATCAACATGTATATCACGTACTTGCTGCTGAATCTGCACCAGTTCTTCAGCCGTCATGATCTGCGTCAAATCTTCCAGAGGATGGTGATGCTGGTGAGAGGTAAGAATATTAACTTCATCAGCCGCCTTCGGATAACCCAGGCTGATATTCATCATGAAGCGATCAAGCTGCGCTTCTGGGAGTGGGAAGGTGCCCTCATATTCAATCGGGTTCTGGGTTGCCATAACCATAAAAGGTTCAGGTAAACGATACGTTGAACCATCAATCGTAACCTGAGCCTCTTCCATCGCCTCCAACAAGGCTGACTGCGTTTTTGGAGTGGCGCGATTCACCTCATCGGCCAGCACAATCTGGGCCATAATCGGCCCCGGCCGAAATTCAAAATTTGCGGTCTTCTGATTATAAATTGAGACGCCGGTGACATCGGAGGGTAAGAGGTCAGGAGTGAACTGGATACGCTTGAATGTACAGCCAATCGACCGGGCAATCGCTTTTGTAAGCACCGTTTTGCCCACTCCTGGCACGTCTTCAATTAAAACATGGCCATGACAAATCACAGCAATAAGACTGAAAGCAACTGGCTCGGCTTTGCCCACAATCACACGTTCAACGTTCTCAATGACACGTTGTACAGCGGTCGCTAAATCCTGTACTGACTGCATGCATTTCCCCTGTTCTGGAGTCTACAAACTGCTCTCATAAGAAATTATTTACTTTTTTTGAGATAACCGCCCAAAGGCGAATAGCCCCTCAAAACTCATTGAAATATCTGGCAATGGAGCTGCCACAGCTTTCCCCTTCGGGTACCTCACCACAGGGTTGCAAGGGGCAGAGCCCCTTGACTGGGTTCCAGGGCTGTGCCCTGGCACTTCTCTCAATGAAGATCGACAGACTATCGTTTCCACAATGGAAATAAAGGGACCTCAAAAAATCATATAGTAATCTATACGTCGTAAACAGACCATAAATGCGCTAAAATTTGCTCGAAGTACCTAAATGTAAGGAGATGTATCCGCAACCTACTATAAATTGCACTGTACAATACAGGAAACAAGCGCTTCTCAGAGTGAGACTCTTCAATACACAATAACCTCAAGTATAACTCTGCATGAAACACTTTTTACAATTATATCAGCTATCAGCCAAAAAAGTCTCTGCCTTATCTCAAGAAACTGCCAGGAAAACGTAAAGTACGTATATACAGGCAATATTTCCCGCTGAAAGCCATCGTTGCTACTATACGTGTGAACGAAGATTATGTTATTATGGAAGTCATGAATCAGAGCGATAGCAATGAGCAACAAGAACTATCCGCGCGGGTGCTTGGAGAGGTACAGGGGGTAGGCTTTCGACAATTTGTCGTGCAACATGCCACCCGACTTGGACTGCACGGTTATGTGCGTAACGCCAGTGACGGCAACGTGGAAGTGACGGCCCAGGGTACACGGATCGCCCTTGAACACCTCTGCGACCTGCTTCGCCAGGGACCGACGGCCTCCCAGGTCAACGAAGTCCAGGTGAAATGGAAACAAATCGTCCAACAATTCAGCGGCTTCCATGTCCGCTGGTAGTCCTTTCACTTTCAATGATAGACCGGGGCTACTGATCTCACCCATAAAGCACAAACCGTAATGTAGAAGAGGACAAAATACATGATTGATCGTGACACAGTCCTGCACGTGGCGAAACTCGCCAGGGTCGGATTGACCGATGAAGAGGTTACTACGCTGGGGCACCAACTGTCTGTGATTCTAGAGAATATTGCAATTCTTCAAGAGGCCGATGTAAGCGGCGTTTCACCAACTGCCCATGCTTCGCGTTTATTTAATGTTATGCGTGCTGATGTTCCCCAACCATCCTATCCACCCGAAGTATTACTGGCTAATGCTCCTGACCAGGAGGATAATTGCTTGAAGGTTCGCGCCGTACTGGAGGGGGAATAATACACAATGTCTGAATTACATACCTTAACCATTCATGAGGCTGGCGATCTTCTGCGTCGGCGCAAAATCTCTTCGGTTGAATTGACACAAGCACACCTGGACCGTATCCGCGCCGTCGAAGATAAGGTCAAAGCCTTTACGCTTGTAACGGATGAACTGGCACTCAAACAGGCCGAGGAGGCTGATCGCCGTTTCGCAAGTGGCGAAAATCTCTCGCCCCTGACAGGTATTCCGCTGGCAATTAAGGATCTCATCTGCACCAAAGATATTCTGACGACCTGCGGCTCACGCATGCTGGCAAACTTCAAGCCACCTTACGACGCAGCCGTGATGGAGAAACTCAATAGCCAGGGCATCGTGATGGTCGGCAAAACAAACATGGATGAGTTCGCGATGGGCTCCTCAACGGAACATTCGGCCTTCTTCCCAACCCACAATCCCTGGGATCTCGAACGCGCCCCCGGCGGCAGCAGTGGTGGCTCGGCCGCCGTCGTCGCGGCTGGCATGGCGATGGGATCATATGGCAGCGATACCGGTGGCTCGATCCGCCAACCTGCGGCGCTCTGCAATGTCGTTGGTATGAAACCAACCTATGGACGCGTATCACGTTACGGCCTGGTTGCCTTTGCTTCCTCGCTCGACCAGATTGGGCCTTTCGCACGCGATGCTCAAGACGCGGCCCTGCTCTTGCAGGCGGTCGCTGGCAATGATCCACGCGATTCAACCTCTTCACCTGAGGCCGTTCCCAACTTTAGTAGTGACCTGACTGGCGATATTAAAGGATTGCGCATCGGTGTCCCTGAAGAATACTGGGTCGAGGGCACACAGCCCGGCATCGTCAGCGCGATCAGAGCGGATATCGAGAAACTCCGCGAACTGGGAGCCGAAATTGCCCCGGTCTCACTTCCTCACACGAAGTACGCGGTTTCCACGTACTACATCATTGCGCCCGCTGAGGCCAGCGCCAATCTTGCCCGTTACGACGGCGTAAAGTATGGCTATTCCTATCGCGACACCAATGATATGTGGGAGGCACTGGAAAATACACGTGAATTTGGCTTTGGTGCTGAGGTCAAACGCCGCATTATGCTGGGCTCCTATGCGCTTTCCTCCGGCTACTATGATGCCTACTATAAGCGGGCCCAACAGGTGCGCGCCCTGATCGCCCAGGACTTCGAAAAAGCGTTTGAGAAGTTTGATGTGCTGGTCAGTCCGGCCGCTCCGACGGTGGCATTTAAGCTGGGAGAGATCTCAGATCCGTATCAAATGTATTTGCAGGATATTTTCACGATCCCGGCCAATCTGGCGGGCATCTGTGGGGTCTCGATTCCTGGTGGCTTTAGTGAAGGTCTGCCGGTCGGCCTGCAACTTCTGGGCAATTTCTTCGCCGAAAAACAGATCTTGCGTGTCGCAGACGCTTTTGAGCGCGTTACCGACTACCATACCCGCTGGCCCCAAACGCTGGCTCTTGCTTAATAAAATCAGGAATTAGCCTTTCAATTCGCTGACTGAACGCGCTTGTGAAGCCCGCAGCATCCTTGCCAGATACGATCGACGTTGAAGCGTTCCAGTGCTGCGGGCTTGCCAAGCGTTCAGTAGGCGCGTGAGCGCCGTTGCGAAGTGTCTTTCAATAATTAGCCTTTCACTTCGCTGACTGACGCGCTTGAGAAACCAGCTGCATCGTGGCCAGAAATGATCAACGCTGATGCATTCCAGCGCTGCTGGCTTGCAAAGCGTTCAGTAGGCGCGTGAGCGCCGTTGCGAAGTGTCTTGTAATAGTTAGCTTTTTACAGGTACCAAAAAGGTCCA
>DASSXK010000009.1:0-3161 GCA_035703945.1 Ktedonobacteraceae bacterium
ACTCGTAGTTGCATCGGCTAAGCTTTAGGGTCATGCTAGCACTATTCCTCCTAAGGTGTCAAGGAGACATGCAGCAACGTTTTCTTTCTGAATGTTGAACCTTCAAGCAGACGTCTTCTGATCGATACTGAAAATATGGGCTATAATCTGCGTATTAGGCAGGAGCCGTTTGTTTTTTGTGTTGGACCCGGCAATAACGGCTTTGTGCTACCTCTATGATAGTTCATGGCAGCCAACCGGGCTGGCAGTTTTGTTTTTAAAGGGGATGACCCATGTCTGCGACGACAGGAACGTTAGCCCTGGTGGGCTCCGGCGAATTTTTGCCACCGATTGAGATGTTGGATAGTTTACTGCTTGGACGTATTGTGGGCACCCCGCGTGTGCTGATTCTGCCGACTGCTTCTGCGCCCGATGGTGGGGGCGTGCCTCAGCGTTGGGGCACAATGGGAGTAAATCATTTTCAGAAGCTGGGGGCTGAGGCTGAAGCTCTGATGCTGCTGACCCGCAAAGATGCCGAATCGCTGGAGACTGCCGAGAAGATCGCGCAGTTTAATTTTATCTATCTTTCGGGCGGAAAGCCCCAGTATGTACTGGATACGTTCAGGAATACCCCTGCCTGGCAGGCAATCAAAACTGTCTTTGAGCAAGGTGGTGTCGTAGCGGGTTGCTCGGCTGGAGCGATGGCGATGACTGGCCGAACGCTCTCTTTTCCGCAGGTCAATCACACGGTAGAAGGGTTGGGTCTGGCTCCGAACTTTGCCGTGATGCCGCATTTCGATGAGATCCCACATATGATGTCGAATCTCCTCTCCAAACTGGTCCATGAAGTGACTGTCGTGGGCGTCGATGGTTCAACCGGTCTGGTTGGTGCGGACCTGGACTGGATGGTTCACGGCAAAGGCAGCGTGACGGTTTTTCAGGGAAAACAAAGGACACGTTACCAGTCCGGTGAACGTGTCCAATTGACGCTTCCTTAAAGCCTGTGCTGATATTTGTTTGATACGAGCTTAGCCGCCGCGAGTGGCAGCAGTTCGGTCTCGATATGTCGGACTACCATTGATTTTGGACCTGCTGGCGAATGTATTTGTCATAGACCTGCTGGATCTTCTGCATGGTTTCGTAGTTGAGGGGTGGCAGCGAACTGGCTTTGATGTTGTCCTCCTCCTGCGCGGGACTTTTCGCGCCGGCGATGGCACTGGTGACTTCAGGGAACATCAGAATCCAGCGCAGGGCGAGCTGGGCCATCGTGGCACCCTGAGGAACCAGCGGGCGAAGCTCTTCAACGGCCTGGAGGCCAGTCTCATAGTCAACACCCGAGAAGGTTTCGCCCTTATCGAACTGCTCGCCATTGCGATTGTTTTTGCGATGGTCGCTGTCCGAGAACTGGGTGTCGCGGGTGAATTTGCCGGTCAGCAGTCCGCTTGCCAGAGGCACACGGGCCAGAATCCCAACCTTTTTTTCATGGGCGGTTACGAAGAACTGCTCGGCTGGTTTGAAGCGGAACATATTGAAGATGATCTGGACGCTTTGCACATTTGGATAGGTAACGGCTTGCAGAGCCTCTTCAACCCGTTCGACGCTGACACCGTAGTAGCGTAGTTTTCCCTGCTTGACGAGATCATCGAGAATATCGAAGACCTCGGGCATGAAATAGACCTGGGTTGGTGGGCAGTGAAGCTGAAGCAGGTCCAGCGCCTCGGTGTCCAGATTTTTCAGGCTGCGCTCGATATAGGTTGTCAGGTTCTGGCGATTGTAGCCTTCGGGTGTTTGTTGTGGCAGACGACGCCCGGCTTTAGTTGCGATAATCAGCTCTTCGCTGCGTTCCTTGCGAACCTGGGCGATCAACTGTTCGGAGTGACCATCGCCGTAAACATCGGCGGTATCGATGAAATTTACGCCGAGGTCGATGGCGTGATGCAGGGTGGCGATAGATTGTTTATCATCGGTCTTGCCCCACTGGTCGCCACCAATGCCCCAGCTACCGAAGCCAATTTCAGAGATCTTCCAACCGGTGCGGCCATATGTACGATAATTCATAGGAACGTCCCTCCTTCAAAGTCATTATTTTTTTCTCTCTACAGTGTATGACATTTTGCCAAATGAGTGGTGAGAGGGCACGAGGGGACGAGGGTACGATGCAAAGGGACAAGGTCCCTCTGCACTCCCTTTTAATTAGAATGGGAAGATAGCAGTAGGAGGGGGCTAGTCTTTGCGCCGGGAGGGGTATTTATTGGTATTTTCGGCGACGTTTTGTAGCGGCTTTTTCTTGAGTCCCTGGCCTGTTTTTACTATTTCGGCTTCGGGAGATTCGGCTGGCACGTCCTCGATTAATTCGGTGATGGGGACGTCGAGTACCTCGGCAATCTTGTCCAGGGTATTTAAAGAAGCGTTGTGCCGTGGATTATGCCAGATTGCCTGGATTGTTTTGAGGTTAATGTCGGCCGCCCTTTGCAGCTTTGACATTGTTACACCTTTGGCCTGGGCGACCTCTTTTACGCGTAAGCGTCTCATGGCTCTCCTTATTTTCTGCTTGTCGATACTCAAATCATACTAGACTACCCCCCTTGACACAATACCACGGTAATGGTATGCATTATATCGGCACTTAAACTAAAGGTATCCAGTAAAAAGGTATGTATTGAAATGAAATCGGCTATGGAGAAATCTGTGAGTACGCTTGTAAGCTTGCATGGGAAAATCATATGGGGTTGAACCTTGATTGACGAGAGCTGGTTTTGAGAAGTAGAGAACACAATTCAAATGGGTTTTTTAAAAAAATATAATCGCTTGAGTGCATAACTGAAGGAGCTCAAAAAGCTGGCGAGGAAAGGTAGAATGGGATGGGTAATCGTCTATTTCGTGTGGTCTATTGGAATGGGACGAATCATGATGGCGTGGCCCTGATATATGCCGAGGATGAGGTGGAGGCGGCTGCCATCCATGCTCAGCAGCGAAGCAATTCGATTCTGTCTGTGACCTTTATGCGGGGCGGCTTTACTCCTGGCGGCTATCTCGACGGCGAACGGGCCTATCTTCCAGCATTCGAGCTAAAAAGGAGTGAACAAAAATAAGTTCACCTCCTATTGTGGTGGAATTCAGTTTGCGAGCGTTTAGAATAACAACGAAGGTTACAAAGGGTTTAGAGAAACTGATGGACTGCT
>DASSXK010000311.1:0-6723 GCA_035703945.1 Ktedonobacteraceae bacterium
CGCCCTTGAGCCACGTCTTCACCCCGGCCTGGCCGGAGGCCTGCTGGTCCCCGGCGATAGCGTCGTCTACCCACCTTCCTGCGCAGCCCTGCTCCTCGCCCAGGCCAGCCAATACAACACCACCCTGATCAATGGCAAGGTCTGCGAGCTTCTGCCAAAAGGAGTAAAATTGCAGAATGGACAAACGATCCTGGCTTCTGCAATCGTACTCGCCAGCGGAGCTCATGCCAGCGAACTCCTACCCGATCTTCCGCTGCGGCCCAAAAAGGGTCATCTTGCCATTACAGACCGCTATCCAGGCTTCATCCACCATCAGCTTATCGAGTTAGGTTATATCAAGAACGCCCATGCCAGCAGCGGCGATTCGGTTTCATTCAATATCCAGCCGCGCAGCACCGGCCAGCTTCTGATCGGTTCCTCCCGCCAATTCGACCACTGGGACAACACTATCGACTATCACATCCTATCCCAAATGCTGGCCAGCGCCTTCAAATACCTGCCCTCCCTGGCAGAATGTAACTGCATCCGCACCTGGACCGGTCTCCGTGCCGCCACCCCCGACAGCCTGCCCCTGATCGGCCCCTATCTTGCTCTAACCGAGCAGCTACAATCCAATTCCGGGGACTCCGAGCATGCAGAATCGCTTTTCCAATCAAAAGAAACCGGATTTCTTTCTCAATCTTCTCAATCCAACCGAACCCAATCTCTGTCCCAACGTCGACAACATAACCAGAACGGATCTCTTTCTCAGCAGACCACCATCTGGCTCGCGACCGGACACGAAGGTCTGGGTATCACAACGTCGCTCGGTACTGCACGTTTGCTGGCTGCGCAAATCCTTGGTCAACCTGCTCCCATTCCCATCGAGCCTTACCTGCCCTCACGCATCTTCAAGGAGGTCGAACATGCCTGATACTCAACTCACCATCAACGGCGAAACGGTGACAGTCCCTTCCGGCACAATCGTTGCCGCCGCCCTGGCGATCGCCAACACATATACAACCAGACGATCAATCCACGGCCAGCCTCGCGGGCCGCTCTGCGGAATGGGCATCTGCTACGAGTGCCGCGTCACGATTAATGACCAACCCCATCGCCTCAGTTGCCAAACCATCTGCGAATCCGGCATGAAGGTACTGACTATATGAAACAGCTAACTTTCGATATACTTATCGTCGGTGCGGGACCGGCCGGACTGGCCGCTGCGGCAAGTGCCAGTCAGAGCGGCCTGCAAATCGGCCTCGTCGATGATAATCCAACGGCGGGAGGTCAGATCTGGCGCGGTGGTATCCAGCGTTCTCGCACACAGCAAGCTGCTGATTGGTTTGAGAGGACAAATCGTCCAGAGATCACCCGACTCCACCAAACACGTGTCATCGCTTCCCCAAAAACAGGGGCGCTACTCGCGGAAAAACCAAACGAAACCCTGCTGCTCCGCTTTGAGCAATTAATCCTTGCCACGGGGGCACGAGAGCGTTTCCTACCTTTTCCTGGCTGGACGCTTCCCGGAGTCATGGGCGCAGGTGGTCTGCAAGCCCTGGTCAAAGGAGGACTACCCATCAAGGGCAAACGTGTCATCGTAGCGGGTAGTGGTCCTCTGTTGCTGGCAGTTGCCAGCTATCTTCGCTCAAAAGGGGCGCTAATCCGATTGATTGCCGAACAAGCACCGTTAAGCAAGCTGGCTGGTTTCGCTTTGCAGCTTCCGCGCAATACGGCACATCTCAAGCAAGCAAGTAGTCTGGGCTGGAACCTGCTTGGTGTCCCTTATAAAACTGGTTGCTGGATTACGAAGGCTGAAGGAAGAGATCGACTAGAAACAGTCACGATCCGGCGGGGCCATCGAAGCTGGCGCGAGCAGTGCGACTATCTTGCCTGCGCCTACGGTTTGGTCCCAAATATTGAGCTGGCAAGTTCGCTTGGTTGTAGACTTAAGGAGGGAGCCGTTGAGGTGAACGAGTGGCAGCAAACCAGTCTTGCAAATGTCTATTGCGCGGGCGAGTCAACCGGAATCGGTGGTCTGGATAAATCTCTGCTCGAAGGCCAGATCGCAGGTTTTGCCGCTGCGGGCCTGTTTGTAAAAGCCCGCACCTGTTTTCCGGCCCGTGAACAGGCTCATCGTTTCGCTGAGACGCTGGGGCGCAGTTTTATCCTGCAAGACAAGCTCAAAACCCTCCCCACAGCAGAGACCCTGATCTGCCGCTGCGAAGATGTCCGCTACCAGGATCTCCTGCTCTATCCAAACTGGCGCAGCGCCAAACTCCAGACCCGCTGCGGAATGGGGCCCTGTCAGGGGCGTATCTGTGGCAGCGCAACCGAATTTCTATATGGCTGGACCCAGGATTCCATTCGTCCACCCGTCATAACGGCGAGGCTTGCAAGTCTTGCTCAAGAGCTATGAACGAGCTATAAACGGGGGGGACGTGTAAGGGCTCTGCCCTTACAACCCGGCAGGGGAACCAGTTCCCCTGCACCCCATGACGCTTAAAGGGGGATAGGAAATTGGAGGGGATTCGCCTGTTTAAGTTGCTTAAAACAAGCAAGTTGCTGGTTTGCTTTCAATAGTAAGCCATACACTTCACTGACTGAATGCGCTTGAGAAGCCTGAGCGAACCGTGCCAGAAACGATCAACGGTAAAGCTTTCCAGAGTGCCCTGCTTAGAAAGCATTCAGTAGGCGCGCGAGCACCGTTGGGAAGTGTCTTTCAATAGCCAACAATCAAGACAAACATTCAAGGAGGTCAACAGATGAACGTGAACTGGAGAGGCGTTATTGCCGCCATGACAACCCGTTTTAAGGACGATGAGAGTATCGATTACACATTCTACGCCGAACACTGCCGCTGGTTGGTAGAGAACGGTTGTACGGGACTGGTTCCCCTGGGCTCGCTCGGCGAAGGCGCAACCCTGACCTTTGATGAGAAGATCTCGCTTCTAAACACCGCCATTAACGCCGTCGATGGGCGTGTGCCAGTCATCGCGGGTATCGCCGCCCTTTCAACCGCTGAAGCGGTACGCCTGGCTCAAGCGGCCCAGGCAGCAGGATGCAGCGGCCTGATGGTTCTGCCCCCCTATGTCTATTCCAGCGACTGGCGTGAGATGAAAGCCCATGTCGTAGCTGTCCTGAAGGCAACCGCGCTTCCCGCCATGCTCTACAATAATCCCCCTGCCTACAAAACCGATTTCTTGCCCGAGCAGATTGCCGAACTTGCCCACGAACATTCAAATCTAGAAGCAGTCAAAGAATCCAGCACCGACGTTCGACGTGTCACGGCCATTCGCGCCCTGATCGGCAACCGACTGGAAATTCTCGTCGGTGTAGACGATTGTATCGTAGAAGGCATCCAGGCCGGTGCCGTTGGCTGGATCGCAGGTCTCGTTAACGCCTTCCCTCGCGAATCGGTCGAGTTGTTCAATCTCGCGGTCCAGCTTCGTGAGGGTCAAGCCAGCCAGGAGGATCGTCGAAGACTGGAAACGCTCTATACCTGGTTCCTGCCTCTTCTGCGGCTGGATACTGTTCCCAAATTCGTCCAGCTTATCAAACTGACCCAGGAGTTCGTAGGCATGGGAAGCGCCAAAGTTCGTCCCCCGCGCCTCGAACTCACCGGGCACGAATACGAGGAGGCCACCCACCTGATCAAACATGCCATCGAACACCATCCCAACAAGGCCCGAGCATGATCAAGTCATCTCGTTTCTATGCCGATCCATCGCATCAAACCTTGCATCAAACCTTCCAGATATAGAAACAGGAACCAGTATTTTGACTATAAGAAACACAAAGCAAACAAAGTAGAGAACGTATTCATTCAGGAGAACCAACCAATAATGACTCAAAGTGACCAACCAGTGCTCATCGCCGGTAAATGGCGGGCTGCAATACAACCAACGGGCTCGTTCCAGGCAGCCAATCCGACGACGGGACAAATGCTGCCCATCTCATACCCGATCTCCGGACGGGAGGAGGTGATCGAAGCGGTTGAAGCTGCTCACCAGGCGGCTCAGATATTGCGAACAACCGCGCCGGAAAAAATTGCAGCTTTTCTGGACCGCTTCGCGGATCTCATCGAAGGACAACGTGAATCCCTGATCGACAGCGCCTATCAGGAGAGCGGTCTACCACGCGAGCCTCGTTTGAAAGGTGAGACCAGCCGTACGACCAACCAGCTTCGCCAGGCCGCTCAGGCTGCACGAGAAGATAGCTGGACGAATCCAGTCATTGATTCCAAACTGAACATCCGCTCAATCCTGGCACCCCTGGGAGGAGCAGTGGTCGTATTTGGACCCAACAATTTCCCGTTTGCCTTTAACTCAATCTCGGGCGGGGATTTTGCTGCCGCAATCGCCTCGCGCAATCCCGTCATTGCCAAGGCCAATCCCGCTCATCCCGGCACCACATTTCTGCTGGCGCAGCTCGCCTTCCAGGCTGTCCAGGAGACGGGCCTGCCCGAAGCCACCATTCAACTCATCTATCACTTCGAAAATAGCATTGGACTTGAACTGGTCTCCCATCCCTTGATCGGTGCAACCGGCTTTACCGGCTCACGAGCCGCCGGACTAAAGCTCAAGGAAGCCGCCGACAGGGTTGGAAAACCGATCTACCTTGAAATGTCGAGCGTCAATCCAGTATTCATGCTCCGTGGAGCCCTTGAAGAGCGTCTGGAGGCGCTTGCGGGCGAATATTTCACCTCCTGTACCCTGGAGTCCGGACAATTCTGTACAAATCCGGGGCTGGTGATTCTTCCAGAAAGTCCCCAGGCCGAAGCCTTTATTCAGGCAACCAAAGAGCGCTTCACCAACGCTCAACCGGGAGTATTGCTGGGAGAAAAGGTCGTTACTGGCCTCGTCGAAGCCCTGAAAACCCTGACGGAAGCAGGCGCAGAGGTGATCACCGGCGGTCACCCAATCGACGGCGGGGGCTATCGTTTCGCCAACACCTTGCTGCGGGTCGATGGCGAACGCTTCCTGCGTCACGCCAAAGAACTGCAAGCGGAAGCCTTTGGTCCGGTGGGCCTGTTCATTCTGGCTCGCGACGAACAACAGATCCTGGAGATCGCCAATCAACTTGAGGGCAACCTGACTGGCACCATCTACAGCCACACCTCTGGCAAAGACGACGCCTTTTACCAGCGATTAGAGCCATTGCTGCGTCAACGCGTCGGTCGTCTACTTAACGACAAGATGCCAACCGGTGTAGCCGTGAGTCCCGCCATGCAGCATGGTGGTCCCTTCCCCTCGACGGGGCATCCTGGATTCACGTCCGTGGGAATCCCGGCCTCTATTCGTCGATTTACCACGTTGCACAGTTACGACAATGTCCGCCCGGCGCGTCACCCCCTCGAACTCCAGAATCCCAATCCAACCGGTCGCCTGTGGCGTCTGATCGATGGTGATCTATCACAAGCCGACGTTCCCGATAACAACTAGAAGGCAAACAAGAAGCCAGGCACCTATTAGGGTGTCTGGCCGATGAGAAAACCTGAAACTCAAAATTTTAGTCCTGATTCTCATATTCTCAAGGAAAAGGAGAGTAGCGAAAATCTGAAAAGATTGCTGTAACAGGCTTTACAGAATTCTGATCGCCTTCTTCTAGAATCAGATCAATCTCATCCGTTGAAGAATAAGCGCTATCTAACTCTGAAGCGACTTCTTTGTTGTCTATATACAATGTTTGATTAGTATCCGTCACATCAACCGTCAAAACAAACGATTTCAGCTTTGAGGAAAGCGAACTACCTACCAATTGATTAAAAGTATTCTCTCCAGTTTCGGCACGATCATAGTTCCAACTCCCATCATTGCACACGAGGAACTCCTGCCCTCCGCCAGAATTATAGGAATGGAAAAGCAATCCAACACAGGCAGAATTACTCGAAATAAAAGTTGCTTTGACCTGTATTCGATAATGGTGCGGAATGACAACATTACTCCCCGAAGTTGATTGCACCACCGAATTGAACGAGAATGCAGTTTGGTCCTGATAATTAGGATCTTTCAACGTCATCAACAAGCCATCTTGACGGCAGGCAAAAAGATTCTTTCCCTCATCATCAGACCAATAACCCTGCTTGTTGTCGCAATGTTGCCCAGGCACATGCACTAAATAGGGCAGATACATCAACTGTTGCTGTACTTGCTCCTTGTGCTGCTGCTCCAGGGCTGGCTGATACATATAAAAATAAAAACCAACAACCTGTACACAAAGCATTAATGGAATACCCACTCCATATATGACACGGCAGCCCCAACGAACCTTTCCGCGAGCAAGATCGTCATTTCCTACAAATGCTCCTGAGAGCTGCGTAGCTGAAGTCTCCTGTGTTTGTGCTGCTGGGCGCTGCGCTAGCACATGTTCTACCAGCAAAAACAGAAGATAATTGTCAGGAGTTTCTGCCCAGTGATGCCATTTCGCCGGAGTATCAGCCGGGGTAGAACCGAAACGCTTGATCTCACGATAAAACGCTCGAATTTTATTATTGCGAATTTTGATTGCTTCTAATTGGTCTCACTTAACGCGACCAGTTGGGTACGCAATATCCTGATCATTTACCTTTATATGTCCAAATGTAAGCACTTCCCCAGCCTCAAAGCTGGCAATTGTTCGAGGAAGCTGGCAGCGAGTCACTTCTTCAATAATCATTTTGATTGTAGGGCTGGCCGAATTAGAAAAAAGGATAGGAACAAATTTAATCGCACTTTTATCCTTCCGCTCCAACTTGCTGACTTT
>DASSXK010000156.1:0-5632 GCA_035703945.1 Ktedonobacteraceae bacterium
GAATGGTGTAGGATATAGGAATGAAAAGCTGTATCCTGCCATTGACCCTTACCATTCGAATGAGTAAGGTTGGTTTGCGCTATCTGTAATTGAGCAAGATTATCTTCTGCAAGTGTCAAGGCTCCAGCATTTTGCGAAAAATACGCTGCGGCCATTGCCACAAAAGGATCGGCGGCAGAATTTAGTACCAGCAGGTGCTGACCAGAAGCCAGCGGAACAGTCTCACATAGCAAACAAGATTGGAGCATCACTTATGGCCCTTTATATGGATTGCGCACTCGTAAATACGATCGTGGAAATCGCAAAAACGGTTCCGATCGCGGGAGTCACTACAAACCCCACTATTTTACTCCAGGCACGTGAAAAAGGCCAAACAATGAGTGATATGGAGATTCTCTCCACCTTACTTCGTCAACAGGACGGCCTGGTCTTTATGCAGCCCGGTATGACCGATGAAGGAGCCATGTTTGACCTGGCCGTAGAATATATAAAACTCTCCCCGGACCGCGTGATTCCAAAAATCCCGATAACCCCAAAAGGAGTTCGCGTTGCCCGCCGCCTTCAACGCATGCATTTTCACTTTGCCTTTACAGCCGTAACAACGGTTGCACAAGTTTATACGGCAGCAATGATGCAGGCAGACTTTGTCATCCCCTACTATGGTCGCCTTGAACGCTCAGGAATCGATGCCAACAAACGTATCGCCTCTATGTTCGAACTGATTCGCAAACATAACCTACCCACCCGCATTCTTGCCTCCAGTCTAAAAACTCCAGAAGATGTCGTTCGAGCTCTCAATTCCGGCGCACAGGACATCACGGCCACCCCAGAAGTGCTCATGAGCATGCTAAGCGACCCCCTGAGTGAGGACGCCGTCCAAAAATTTGAACAGGATTGGCTGAAGATGAAAAACCTGTAAGAAATATGAACATCGCCGCTATCTGAAATATCGCCTCACCATCAGTTTATTAAGTGAAAAACTGCTCATATACTTGTTCATTTATTCATTCAGAAATCATGACATCATGTTATAGTTTGCACGTAGAGAGGAACAGAGATCTTTACCAGCGATACATTGAGATACACACAGTCAGGCGTACATAAAGGGAGTACATACAGAGCGTTTCTGCTCCATCTGCGACGCAGATGACAGGTAGATTCAACTGGTGAGGCGGCACGGGAGTGGGCGTACAAACGACCTGGTTGGGTATTTCAGATGTAAGGTGAAGTCAAGGTGCTTCTCTTGGAGGGTAGCGACAACATCCATGTCATTGTTGCGGTGGGGTGATGAGGTGAAGCCGGCACAATGGGCGGGGTCGGGAGTGGTCAGCAGAAGACGTGTCGGCTCCCCCTCGGGTGGTTCGGTATTAATGGGTGCGGAAGCTGGCGTGGACGTTCGTTTTATATAGATGCCCAGGGATACAAACAGGGTCAGGTATCATTAGATACCTTGCGTTGGTAGTAATGCTTATTTGTTGGCAGGGGTAGTGGTTAGCTTAAAGTTGCAGGGATAGGAAACTGCCAACAAACAATCTGCGTGGAAAACAGGGTAGGTAGTTGGGCGGGCGGCGGTGCGGGGCAATGGTTGGGAAACTGGGGAACAGGTGGGGATTTACCCTTTGGCGGTGGTTGGCTGACGGTGTGGGCAGAGATAACAAGTATGAACATAAATATTCACTGAACGGACTACAAGCGGTTGGGCGTGGGAGGGGTTCAGGTTGGGATGGTTGGGCTGGTGAGGGGTAGCAAGTAGCAGGTTCGCTGTGAAAAAAACAGGTGGTGGGGCTGCGGTAGAAGTGGAAGAACGCAAGAGAAGAATCTCTTATCCGGTGGCGAGCGTGGGCGGTTGTAGGGTTGGCCAGAGTTTCTTAATGACCACGTAGTGTATCCTATCAGAAATCGGGTCCCAGGAGGCTTCTACCTCCTGGGTTTACCCACTTCTTCAAGTTTTTAACTCCAGGTCTCCTCGTTGGAAGCAACAAACAGTTGAATGCTATTTTTCATCCGTTTGGGATTGAAAATGGGATTGAAACATCAACAAGCACGCGTCTCCAAAACTGAAGAAGCGATATTGAGACGCAATCGCTTCCTGATAGACTTGCTCGATCAATTCTTTACCCGCGAAGGCGCTGACCAGCAACATTAAGGTGGAGCGCGGCAGGTGGAAGTTTGTGATCATGGCATCTACGACCTTAAACGTAAAGCCCGGCGTGATAAACAGTCGCGTACCACCATGGTAGGGCTGCACTTCGCTCCCAAACATGCTTCCGACGCTTTCCAGCACACGCACAGCCGTCGTTCCAACCGCGATGATTCGACCACCAGCACGATGGGTTTCATTTATCAAGCGAGCTGTCTCTGCATCCAGATCAATCTCTTCGCTATGCATCTTGTGATCGCTAACATCCTCAACGTCAACCGGTCGAAATGTGTCCAGTCCAACGTGCAGCGTCACAAACCCAACCTTGACCCCCTTTGCCCGCAAACTATCCAATAGCTCAGGGGTAAAATGCAGCCCGGCCGTGGGAGCCGCCGCAGACCCGCTGATACGCGAGTAAACCGTCTGATAACGTTCAGGGTCATCGAGCTTCTCATGGATATAAGGTGGAAGCGGCATCTTTCCCAATTGATCAATCAGCTCACGCACAGTCGGGGTAGCCTGACCTGACTCCTGACTGACCGTCGAGAATCGAACGATCCGGCCGTCCGCTTCCGTTCGCTGCAAAATCTCACCAAGCAGGACAGGAGTAGCCTCTTTCTCGCCTTGAGATTGAAACTGAATGAACTCGATCCGGCTGCCCTCGCGCAGCCGTCGTCCCGGACGCACCAGCGTCTCCCAATGGTCCGGACCCAGGTCGGTTCGCTCAGCTAATAAGAGTACCTCGACCGCTCCACCAGTCTCGGCCCGACGACCGAGCAGGCGAGCAGGGATCACACGGCTCTGATTGGCAATCAACAGATCGCCAGGGCGCAGATAGTCGCCAATATCCCGAAAGTGTCGATGCTCCATTTTGCCAGTGGTACAATTCGTGACCAACAGACGCGAAGAATCGCGGGGCTCAACGGGGGTCTGAGCAATTAACTCCTGGGGCAAATGATAATCAAAATCACTGATCTTCAAAGTAAACACCATCTAGCCATCAATTCGTCGTCTGAAAGCTTTTGAGAAGTCAGCAGAAGCGTTTATAGCAACGTTTCTGTTAGAAGGTTCCAGCAGTATCTGCTAGCAAGCTTTCAAGAGGCGCAAGAGCGCTATGCGAATTGTCTGTATATCGTTACGTATTCTAAAACTGCCTCACGTTATTTGTATACTGGTAATTTACGCCATTCTTTCTTCAGCACGCAACAAGCGGGCAAAAAGTATCCGGGCGAACGCCCGGAATAAACTGGAGACAGATTGTCTGGAAGGTAGAGACCTCACCAATTAGAGCCACTTATTTCGCATCGGGGGTCCACAAGCCGCCAGCAGAATCGCTTCCCGGCAGCGGTATGCCCAGGTGTTGATAGGCAAAGCGGGTTGTCACACGGCCACGTGGAGTACGAATAATGAAACCCAACTGCAACAGGTAGGGCTCGTAGACATCTTCAATCGTCACTGAGTCCTCGCTTGTGCTGGCCGCCAGCGTATCCAATCCGACCGGGCCACCATCAAATTTCTGAATGATAGTCAGCAGGAGATTGCGGTCGGTCTGGTCCAGTCCGATCTCGTCGATCTCCATAGCATCCAGTGCGGCATTCGCAACTTCACGCGTAATAACGCCATCCGCCTTCACCTGTGCATAGTCGCGCACCCGCCTCAACAGGCGATTGACGATACGTGGCGTCCCACGCGCCCGGCCCGAAATCTCATCGATTCCTTCCTCGTTTGCCGGGACCTTAAGAATTCTGGCGGAACGTGCGACGATCTTCCGCAGCGCCTCCACATCATAGTATTCCATGCGATAGATTGCGCCAAAACGATCACGCAGCGGAGCTGTCAGTGAACCCACACGTGTTGTGGCCCCAACCACCGTAAAAGGAGGCAGCGATAAACGCAATGACCTGGCTCCCGGCCCCTTGCCGATCATCACATCGAGCGCGAAATCTTCCATTGCCGAGTACAATCGTTCCTCAACGGCGCGGGCCAAACGATGGATCTCGTCAATAAACAATACTTCGCCAGGTTGGAGGGAGGTAAGAATCGAAGCCAGATCTCCAGCATGCTCAATTGCGGGACCCGATGTCGTTTTTAAGCTCACACCCATCTCGGTCGCAATGATATTACAGAGCGTAGTCTTACCCAGACCAGGAGGTCCATAAAGCAGGACGTGATCTACCGACTCATTACGACGCCGCGCCGCCTCCAATAAGACACTCAGGTTCGATTTAATTTTCTCTTGCCCGATATAATCCGCCAATCGCCGGGGGCGGAGACTGCCCTCAATAACATCATCTTCTTCGCTTATATGCGGCGAAATGAGTCGATCACTCATGCAGAACTCCCACTTGTGCAAATGAAACTAGTGTTCTATCCTATTTCATTATATCAGAGTTGAGGCCCAGGCGTCGAGTACCTGAGGGGGTCATATCTCCTTCACCTCACTTTTAGAGAAGATTAGAATTTCTTAGACCCCAGGCTAAACTACTCAGCGGTAAGAAGCCGCCTCGCTAAAAGCACGAATGGCTTCCCGGTACAGCTTACTAAGCTTTCGACTGCGAATTATTGCAACTTTTTCCTTTCGAACATCGTGTTCCTCACTGTCAAACACATACTGCAACACTACATAATTACCCTTATGCCAACAAACAGGGTAGTTTCAATAGCTAAACTGACCGTGCCCTTCCGGACCGATCGTTCTGAGGAGAAGCAACATGGCAACACAACAAAACCCCGTTCTTATAGGAGCCTTCCAAAATCATGCCCAGGCCCAGCAGGCTTTTGACGAACTTCGTCAGGCTGGTTTTGGTTTTGATTATCTAGGATTTTCAGAACCCGATAAAAAACACACAGGCTTTTCAAAAAGTCTGATCGATCTTGGAATGCCCGAAGAAGAAGCTCGCTTCTATGAGCGTGAATATGATCAGGGGCATCCAATTGTCACCGTCCGAACACAGGGTCTACACGAAGACTCGATTCAGAAAGCTCAAATTATTCTCAACCGTAACAGTGCTCGGGACGCCAATCCCAAAACTCCCGATGGATCATATGGCTACAAGCCAGAGGCTGGTCCTGATACCGAATCTCCATACTTTGATCTCCATCCGAAAACGAAACTGCCCGGAGAATAAAGATACTTGCGATATGAGGATTCAAGCGACAAGAGGATTCAAAGGAGAAGTTTATGACGACACGAGAACAACAGACAATTGTTGCGGTCTTTAGTACTGAAGAGCAGGCCAGAGCAGCGATCAGGGATCTGCTGAGCGCCGGTTTTAGCAACGATCAGATCGGTTTTATTCATCGAAACACCAACGATGAGTATGTTGAAACCACAGAAGAACACACTGAAGATCAGGCAGTAACTGAAAGAGGAGCCGCTGCCGGGGGAGTTACCGGTGGGGTCATCGGTGGTCTGCTGGGTGCCGCCGCCGCCCTCTTCATTCCTGGAGTCGGACCCGTCGTTGCAGGCGGTATTTTGGGAGCAACGCTTGG
>DASSXK010000222.1:0-8688 GCA_035703945.1 Ktedonobacteraceae bacterium
CAATGGTGGGGAAGCGACTGGAACTTCTGAGGTCGCTTCTGAAAATCTCCCGGTACGTATTCTGGCCTTTAGCAGCGAGGATTGTCGACCCTGCCATACGCTTCAGGCTCCCGCTTTGCTGCGCGTGCTGGCCCAGCGGGGTGAGTCTGTTAGCGTTATTGATATCGATGCTCCCAGTTCGCCTGAACTGACACAGACCTATCGCGTGTTGACTGTTCCAACGACCGTCGTGCTTGATGCCCAGAATCATGTCCACGCCGTGAATTATGGCTTTGCCAATGCCTCTCGGCTGCTTGAACAGATCGATGAAATTTTAGCGAATGTCGCCATTGATGCTGAGGTTACGGTGAGCCGGGCGCAATAGCTTGCGATGTGGCTTCTGACGGGCCTTTATGGCGGCATCAAGAAGTTGTTCACTTACCTACTTAATCACAAATTCCTCAATAACCTGGCACATCGCCAGGTTATTTTTTCTTGCATAAATTTGTTTCTGACAGGTAATATATAGATACTTACCTGTCTCGCGGGCAGGGATTTGTGCTCTGACATTGGGCAATCGGGCCTGAATCGGTTCATTTTTTATGCATGGAAGGAAAAAAGCCATGGTAGCTGAAGTGCAACAATCGGTCAAAACCGACTTCTATCTGATGGATGAGCTTTTAACGCCTGAAGAATGTGCAATCCGAGATAAGGTGCACACGTTTTGTGATGGAGAAGTTATTCCCGTCATTAACGACTATTGGGAACGGGCGGAATTTCCCTTTGAACTGATTCCAAAGCTGGCTGCGTTGGGGATCGCAGGCAGCAGTATTCAGGGATATGGCTGCCCGGGGATGAGTTCGATTGCTGCTGGTCTGGTAGCGTTGGAACTGGCGCGCGGCGATGCCAGTATTTGTACCTTCTTTGGCGTACATTCGGGCCTGGCGATGTCCTCAATCTCGATGCTTGGCTCGGAAGAGCAGAAACAGAAGTGGCTGCCCGCGATGGCAAAGATGGATAAGATCGGCGCCTTTGCCCTGACGGAGCCCGAACACGGTTCGGACGCGGTCGCATTGGAGACGCGTGCCCACCGCGAAGGCGATGAGTATGTGCTGGACGGCGCTAAACGCTGGATCGGTAACGCCTCCTTCGCGGATGTCGTGATCGTCTGGGCGCGGGACGACGAGGGCAAGGTCGGTGGATTCCTGGTAGAGAAAGGCACACCGGGCTTTGAGACAAAGGTTATGACTGGCAAGGTTGCCAAGCGAGCTGTCTGGCAAACGGATATCGAATTGAAAGGCGTACGTGTCCCCGCTTCGAGCCGCCTGGAGAAGTCCCGCAGCTTCCAGGATACCTCCGCTGTCCTGACTGCGACCCGTTCGGGCGTGGCCTGGGAGGCCGTTGGGCATGCCGTCGCCGCTTACGAGATTGCTCGCGATTATACGCAGAAACGCGTACAGTTTGGCAAGTCCCTGAACAATTTCCAGATTATACAAAGCAAGCTGGCTGGAATGCTGGCGAATGTTACCAGTATGCAGTTGTTGTGTCTGCGCCTGGGCCAGTTGCAGGGCGAGGGTAAGATGACGGCCGCGATGGCCTCGCTGGCCAAGATGAACAATGCCCGGTTGGCACGTGAAGTTGTAGCCGATGCCCGCGAGATGCTGGGCGGCAATGGTATCCTGCTGGAATACCATATCGCTCGCCATCACGCCGATATTGAGGCTGTTTTTACCTATGAGGGCACCGATACGATCCAATCGCTGATTGTTGGACGTGACATTACAGGCGTGCAGGCGTTCTCCTCGCGCTAATAGCATTTTGATTGGGAAGAGGGAAGCAGGCATGTGAGCAAATTTTGCTCCATGCCTGCTTTTTGCTTGTTTTCAGAATCTTAGCGGTTGCGCTCGTTGCGGACAAAGATGGTTGTTCCGACAAACAGGAAGATCAGGAAGAGCACACTGATGATCGATAGATTGAGAAATGGACCCTGTAATACGACTTGAGAATACTCCGGTTGCCCGGTGTAAAAGACATCGCGAACGAGGTCAACGGCGTAACGGAGTGGTGTGATTCGCGACAGCAGATCGATGTAGATGTATTGGTTTTTGAGCGGCGTAAAGACGCCCGCCAGAAAGAACTGCGGAAAGATCAGGAAAGGCAAGACCTGGTTGGCGGCTCGCTGACTGTTGAAGAAGGAAAGCAGAAGCAAACCAAACCCACCGCCGAGCAGACAAACGAACAGCGCGACAGGAATCAGGGCCACCATTCCAGCAAACGTAAGCGGAACATGGATCAGCAGGCCGATTACAACCAGGACAATCGCCTGCGCCAGGGCGACCAGCGATTCGCCGAAGATTTTGCCAAAGATGATCGAGAAGCGCGAGATAGGCGAGATGAAGATCTCCTGGCTGAAGTCGTTCTCACGATCCTCGATCAGTGAAATGATGCCGAAGGCCGTCGATTGGAAAAGCGTCTGGGCGAAAACTCCGGTAAAGGTGTAGGTCAGGAAATTGAAGCCGGTGCGACTGCCCAGGCTGGCTTGTAGGCTGCCCCCAAGCACTCCAATAAAGAGGACCGGCAGGATCAGCGAGCCAAAGATGCGAGCCTTGTCGCGGGCGAACTTCAAGAGGTCGCGATAGGCGATTGTCAGGATGGCATTAAATTCTCTCATTATGAGGCCCTCACTATTTCGAGATAGACATCGTCCAGGCTTGGGGCATGCGTCTCAATCGTGCTCAATGGCGTTTGGATGGCTTTGAGCGTTTGATGGACCTCTGTTCCCTTGAGTGGAAGGCGGAAGTTTGGTTCTTCACCTGTCTCGCTGAATTCAAGCTTGAGGCGGCGTAGCTCCTCGCGCAGACGCTCACGATTGGCGGGACCATCGGTGTCCAGCAGGATAAACTCTTCGACCAGCTCGGCTTTAATCTGGGCCGGGGTACCATAGGAGACGATCTTGCCGCGATTGATAATGCAGATGCAGTCGGCCTGCTCTGCCTCTTCCAGATAGTGGGTTGTCAGGAAGATCGTCGTCTGGCTCTCCTTACGAACGCGGGCCAGATATTCCCAAAGACTGAAGCGGCTGATCGGATCAAGCCCCGAAGTGGGTTCATCCAGAAAGAGGACTTTGGGATTATGGAGCAAGCTGCGCAAAATTTCCAGCTTGCGCTTCATGCCACCAGAAAAAGACTTGACGGGCTTGAACAGTTCTTTCTCGATTTCGAGTAGATTCGCCAGTTCGTGGACTTTTTGCTGATAGGATTTGGGCATCATTGAGTAGGAGGGTCGGAAAGGATAGAGTCCATAGAGGGTCGCGTGGAAGCGGACATTTTCCTCGGCCGTCAGATTGAGATCGAGGCTGGGATTTTGGAAAATGATGCCGATATTGTCACGGACCTTTTTGGCGTTTCTGGCGACATCGTAGCCTGCGATCCTCACCGAGCCGCTGGTGGGTGTGAGGGTTGTTGTAAGAATCGAGATTGTCGTGGTTTTTCCTGCCCCGTTGGGACCCAGTAGGGCAAACAACGCCCCCGGCTGAACTTCAAAAGAGATGCCATCGACGGCATTTTTGTCTGCTCGCTTATATCGCTTAACGAGTTGTTCAACCTGGATGATTGGCGCGGGAGACGGGAACGTTACTGATGTTGGGGGCTCTGTTGTGGCATTGATTGCTGGATCTTGCTCAAATGCCAGTGCTCCCTGTTCTTGTTTCATATATTTTAATCTCGCTTTTCGCTGATAAGATATCTTTTCATTCTTAAACATTCAATTGGCTTTTGTTACTACTGCTGAATGTTCAAGATGGTATCGATACGATTTGGCTTGTCAGGCCCATTCACTTTATTGATGGAAGGCCAGCTACTCTGCATTTTATCATCTTAACAAGGATGATTCAGGAGCCGTGTAAAGATTGTAGGTATTACTGTGGATATACGGTTTTTGTACTAGCGCGGTTGTACATTCTCTGCTATTAAATTCTTTTTGCGCTAAAGAATGTGGAAGAAAAGAGGATTGTTGTTTGGCCTTTATCCCATTTCTATGTCAAAAAAACGGAGAACTGATTTTCATATAGTCATTTAACGCTCTCTGGCGTGGGGTACGTGTAGAGTATCCTTTGGGGGGCTTTTAACGTGTAGAAGGGAGAGATGTTTCAAATGTTGCTGAGGTAGAAAGGAACATTACGATGGCAGATCTTTCAGAGAAGGACCGCGCTAAACTGTCCGAAAGCAATTTTGCTTTTCCGAAGGAGCGCAAGGAGCCGTTGAACGACGCTCACCATGTCCAACAGGCGATTGCTCGCTTTGACCAGGTAAATGACGTAACTAATCAGGAGCGCGATGCGGCCTGGAAACGGATTCAACAGGCCGCGAAAAAGTTTGACGTCGAGCTACAGGAGCAGACCTGGCAGGAACTCTTTAAGCGCAATGGTCGGGCGATTCCAAAGGAATAAGTCGACTTTAGAAATGCTATAAGATGCAGACAGCTTCTCTCAGAGATGTTTGAGGTCTGAGGGAGAAGCTGCCTGCATTTATTTATACCTGCCCTTATTTCCAGATGACTTTATGCCTGCTGGGTTGCCCGCCAGCAAAGACAACATCCTCAATGCCCCAACTCCAGGAAACGGTTGGAGTGATTTCAACGTACATCGCGGGCCCGAATCGACCCTCACGCTCGATTGGTCGTGCGGTTCCAAAGATGCGGATACCGCGCGGTTTCCAGGGATTGATTGACTCAAGATCGTCAAAGATCAGCGAGACCTTTTGATTGCCCCCGGCAATATTTTTGTATTTGCGGGAGTTTTGGAAGTTGTGACCGCCTATATAGATATGTGAGCCATCGAACTCATAGCCAACGGCGTCTACGGTGGGTTGTCCATCAGAGGCCACGGTGGCGAGTCGGGTCAGGGGCTGAGTTTTTAAGAAGGCCAGCTCTTTTTCTGAAAACATTATCTAACTCTGCCTTTCGGAAAAGTATAACGAGGAGCATGCTCTCGTGTAATTATCTAAATTAATTGTCCAGGACCAGGCTGATTTTAGTATAACATGGTGATAGCAGGCAAACACGAGGCGATTGGGCAGGTGAGGGACTGTCCAAAGGGACAGGAACAGGCAAGGGATTTTGGGTATACTACTTGCTCTCTCAAGGGATCTGGCGGCCATACAGGCCGCCGATCTGAGAGAAGGCCTGATTGAATCAAAGACAAGGGTCTAGAGAGCAATCAGACGTTAAGGTCATAGAGTTGCTCGAATTGCAGGTCGAGGTCGTTGGTTGCCTGCCAGAGCGAGGACAGGGCCTTGCGCACATTGCTGACCGCGCAGGGTGGCAGGTCAGGATTGGCGGCCAGTTTTTTCAGGGTTTGGTAGACGCTGAGCAGTTCGCGCTCCTCCTCGTTCAAGGGGCGACCTAGAAGATCGGTGTCGGTGGTACTCATTTACTGGTTTCTCCGTTCTGCATAGACTTGTAGCGGGCCACGGGTCGAGCATCAACCAGGCGTTTGGCTTTTAGCTCAAAATGAGGGAGCTGGCCATATTCTACACGCTCAAGATTGAAGCGCAGACCCTCGTGGGCGCTGGAGAGATCTTTGGTCAGCTTTTTCTGCATCTCGGGCCATTCTTCCTCGTGGCCCGGTTTGATCTCCAGTTTGAGCGTGATTTCGTCCTGAATATCTTCCTTGCGCCAGAGGTAGATCTGGAATTCATCGATCGCGGAATATTCGCGCAACATGGCCTCAACGGCGCGGGGATAGACATTTGTGCCGCGAATCAGCTTCATATCGTCCCAGCGACCACGAATACCGCCCTCGTAAATGTCCCAGGTGCGGCCACAGGAGCAGGTGCTGGCGGGAACTTTGAGCACCATGTCCTTTGTACGATAGCGCAGAACGGGTATAAAGCCGCGCCCAAAGGAAGTGACGACCCGCTCACCCAGTTCCCCATAGCCAACAGGCTCGCCGCTGGTGGGATGGATGACCTCTTCGATAAAATGATCCTCGATAATATGGGTGCCGCCGGGCTGGTGGGAACACTCGAAGATCATAATTGTACCAACCTCTGTCATGCCAGCCGTATCGCCGCATTTGGCGCCCCAGGCTTCCTCAAGTTGGCGTTTGACCGCAGGAATCGAGCCAGCCGGTTCACCGGAGAGCAAAAGTTTGTTGACCTTTGACTCGCGAGCAAGGTCTATCCCCATCTCGCGTGCCTTCTGCCACATATGGAGAGCATAGGTTGGGGTTGAGCAGACAGTTGTGGCTTCCATCTCAATGATTTGCCAGATACGAGCTTCCGTGGTTTGTGCGCCGCCAGGAATGACAAGGGCCCCAAGCTTTTCGCAGGCGTAGTGAGCGCCCCAGAAGCCAATGAAAGAGCCATAGCCAAAGGCGAAGTAGACGGTATCTTCAGGTCGGATGCCGAAGCCCCAAAGGCCGTAGCACCACATCTCACTGATCCAATCCCAGTCCTTCATACTATCCAGCACACGGATCGGGGTACGCCCGGTTGTGCCGGAGGTCAGGTGGTAGCGAATGGCTTTTGATTGATCGGTGGAAAGCAGGTCCCCATAGATAGGATGGGCGAGCTGGGCTTCCATCCACTCCTCGCGGGTCATAAAGGGGATGCGGCGCAGGTCGGCAAGAGATTTCAGTTGGTCGGGTTTGAAGCCAGCGGCATCGAAGCGTCGCTGATGAAAGGGTGTCGTCGCATATGCCCATTCGCATAAGCGTCGTAGCTTGTGAAACTGGAGACGTTCAAGCTCCTGGCGAGCAAGTGTCTCGTTTTTAGGGTTCCAGAATTCGGGGTAAGCCATGGTTTCTGTTCCTCCATTGACGAAGTAACGCGTGAGAATCCCAGCGACTGAACGTGGCTGATACGCTCGGTTAATGTGCTCGTCCGACAAGTTCGCGGGCGATAATTAAACGCTGAATATGGCTGGTGCCTTCGTAAATCTGTAGGCCTTTGATATCGCGGTAATACCGCTCGACGGGATATTCGTTAGAATAGCCACGGTTGCCGTGGATGAGTACCGCTTCCGAGGCCGCTTTCATCGCGGCTTCAGTGGCGAAAAGTTTGGCAATTGAAGTGGCTTTGGTCGCGGGCTGGTTCTGGTCTTTAAACCAGGCCGCCTGATAGACAAGCAGGCGAGCTGCTTCAATATCGGCAGCCATATCGGCAAGCGTGGCCTGGAGCATCTGGAAGTCCGCGAGGCGCTGTCCGAACTGACGGCGGTGAGTGGTAAAGTCAACGCAGGCGTCCAAACAGGCTTGACCAACGCCGACTGCTCCGGCAGCCACGCCCAGGCGTCCACGATCCAGGGCAGACATTGCGACCTTAAAGCCCTCGCCCGGCTTGCCGAGCAGGCAGCTTGCAGGAACGTGGCAATCCTTAAATGTGATATGGGCATGTTCGGAGGCTCGATGCCCCAGCTCCTGGCCTGGCATTGGTTCACGGTGGAAGCCTGGTGTATCCGTTTCGACCAGGAAGGCGCAGATGCCACGATGCCGGGCCGAGCGGTCTTGCGTCGCGAAGACGATCGCAAGCTGGGCACTGGGGCCGTTGGTGATCCAGATCTTCTCGCCGTTCAGGATATAGTCGGAACCCTCCAGGCGGGCCGTGGCCTCCATATTGGCGACATCGGAACCGGCCTCGGGCTCGGTCAGGGCATAGCAGCCGATCCATTCTCCACTTGCCAGCCGAGGGAGGTAGCGGCGTTTCTGCTCCTCGGTCCCCCAATCCTGAATACAGAGGGCGACCAGGCCGGCATGGACTGTTACAAAGCCGCGTACAGAAGAATCGATCCGACCAAGCTCTTCAAGGAGCAGGGCGTAGCTGATATAATCCATGCCGGAGCCGCCATATTCGGGAGCGAGCGGACCTGTTAAGAGGCCGAGTTCACCCAGATGCGTGACCAGGGTGCGGGAAAAGATGCCGTGCTCATCGGCCTTACGGGCGAGTGGTGCAACCTCCTCAATCGCGAACTGCCGTGCTCGGTTCTGAATCTCTTTTTGGGCAGTGTTTAACGTAAAATCCATCGTAACTTTCCTTTACTCCGGGTGGTCGATGACGGCCAGACCTTCGATCTCAATCAACACACCGTCCTGGAAAAAGCGGGAGATCTCAAAGAGGGCCGTGGCCGGATAGTAGCTGCCAAAGAAGGCCCGGTGCACTCGCCCCAACGATTTGAGATGGGCGAGATAGTCGTCCCGGTTGCTGACAAAGATCGTGATCTTGATAATGTCCTGCATGCTGCCCCCGGCCTCCTGAACGACTGTCTGGAGGTTTCGCAGAACTTGCTCATATTGTCCGACCAGATCGTCCGGCGCGACGATCTGCCCCTCGGCATCTGTGCTTGTCTGTCCGGCCAGGGCAAGCAGGCGACCATTGTTCGCAAGGATGCCGTGGCTAAAGCCGCTGGGACGTGGCAGCGAAGTCGGATTTACGGGATATTTTTCCATCCGGACGGCCTACCTTCCTGTAAACTGAGGCTTTGTTTTGGCCTTGAAAGCCTCATAGAAGAGGCGATGGTCTTCAGCCATTAAGAGCAGGGCCTGGGCCTGTGCTTCGGCCTCGATGGCGGATTCCAGGTCAAGATCTTGCTCGTGAGCCAGCATCTTCTTGGTCATTGCGAGAGCCTGGGTGGGTCCCTGGGCCAGGCGTCGCGCCCAGCTCTGGGCGGTAGAAAGCAGCTCGTCTTCGGGCACGATCCTGTTGACCAGACCGT
>DASSXK010000257.1:0-9474 GCA_035703945.1 Ktedonobacteraceae bacterium
TGTTATTTGTCCTGTGTAGTCTCCAATCAAAGATTGGAGACTACACAGGACAAATAACAGAAAAAGAGATAGAGAAAAAAATGAAACAATATGCTCATCGTTCTCATCGACCTTGGAATAAGACTTGTTCGTTTTGTAACCAACCATATCTTGCTCGCGGCTCTCAAGAAACGGCTACTTTATGCCCATCTTGTCGAGCTTGGCAACAGAAAGAATATACTATTGGAAAAATCACTTGCAGCAATTGTGGTTCCCAACAAGTAGAAGATTTTTACCCAAAAGATCGGCATAAATTAGGCGGTCTTATTTGCTGTAAAGATTGTTCAAATTATACTCAAAGAGAAAAATATAAAGACAAAGGCGGAAAAACAGAAAAAAGACAACATGCAGAATGGGTAAACCATTTAAAAAGAGTCTATAGGATAACTGAGGAAGCATATTGGTTACTTTTCCAACAACAAATGGGGCTTTGTGCTTCTTGCGGCTGCACAGAAACATCTGTCGATCCTCGTACTGGAACATCTTTGCGTTTATGTGTCGATCACAATCATGTGACCGGTGAAATTCGTGGACTACTCTGTCACGGTTGCAACATAGCCCTCGGTTATTTGCAAGAAGATCCTCGACGAATAAAATGTCTCTTAAAATACGCCAAAGAACGGTGTTATCCTTCTCCAGTCACTAACAAAATGTTAGATACCACACAAAAGTAACTCGTGGTTTCTTTTACTAATCACGAGTTGGATAACCATATTTCGATCTCTTTCTGAATACTTCACTTTACAGATTGATCGCCACCAAAGTAACGCGCTACGACGACAATCTGAGGCCCTGCTTTCCAGATGATGAGCAGGGCCTTTTTCTCGATTGCGTTGCCAGATTAGCTTCCTAGATTCAAATTTGATGATTCTAGCTGGCAGGTGGTTGAGTCGTTGGCATGACGCCAGTATCCCCAAAATGCCGCGTATCAGCCAGATTGATAGTAGACAAAGCAGGGGGAGCTGCTTGAACTGGAGGATACAGAATTGGCTGTGGTGGTGTGCTGGTTCTGACAGCAGTAATAGCAGCGCTCGTTCTCCCCTGACTGATCGGTTGCGCGGGAATGCGCGTCTGCACCTGAGAAACAAACGTATCCAGGGCCTCGCCCAGCGGCTGATTGCCTTTGGCGACGAAGTACGCGGCGATCCCATGACCGAGGGAGAGCAGAGCCGCAACCCCGGCAATCCAGAGCAACGCCGAGAAATTGACCTGT
Source organism: Ktedonobacteraceae bacterium (assembly GCA_035703945.1). Taxonomy (GTDB): domain Bacteria; phylum Chloroflexota; class Ktedonobacteria; order Ktedonobacterales; family Ktedonobacteraceae; genus DASSXK01. Next base: position 1,253 of record DASSXK010000257.1, read on the forward strand.
TGATTGGAGCTGAGATACTGGCTTGCCGCAATAAGCGCGGCAATGACAGCAGAGATGATCAAGCTCTCAGCAGTCGCAATGAGCGCCTGGGCAGAAGGACTGAGTTCAAGTTTCTTAATCGGATGCTGAAACATAATGGATAATTCCTCCCCACACACCTAAAAGGGCTTGACGATCGTTTGAATTTGCTTGATAGCTTGTAGCGACGCGCTATTCTGTGTTGCTTGCTGGGCCTGGACGAGCTGCTGTTTGAGTTCGGCAATTATCGGATCTTCGCCTGGACCGCCATATAAATGGGCGTAATAGGTTGAGCCAGAGCCAGGCGGATTGTCGTAATGATGTTGAGGATCATAAAACAGAACACCCCGCTCAAAGTATTGCTTCGTGTTGCCAGCGCTATCCAGCGGAATTTCATTGCTGACCGGCAAGCCCAGGCGCTTCAGGCCGTTCTCTTGCTTATAAAAGCTGAGATTCCCATACTGGAGCACCTTCTGCGTTTGTTTACAGAGCCAATGGCTTCCATCTGACTCAGTAAAGTAATTGCCCACGCCAGGGCTGTTGATATCAATCGGCATATCCTCTCCTTCCAACCACGAAAAACAGACCGCTGTCGCGCTGACGAGCTGCATTTTTGACACATCATATCGGCGCGGTCCTGGTCGTACACCAGACCGCGCGATCGAAGCGCAATCATGCACCAGCAGATTGCCAGTAGGAGTGATCCCGCTGGCGACGATACAGTGATTGCCACTTGGCTGCCAGCTATATGGTACGTGATCTCCAAGGTCGAGGTCATAGAAACCTGTTTCAGCACCACAGACCAGGACAGCCATTCGATTCATCAAGGCATCTTTTACGGCCTCGATCGTTGCGCTCAGTGGCTTATACGTCAGGTTCAGGCCACGAAGCATATCATATTCTGCTTCCAGGCTCATACCGTTGGTATTACTCGCACTATTGCCACCCTCTTCGCGCCCATACCAATACTGCGCAAGGTTAGATGCCTGGAGAATGGTCCCGGTCGGTCCTTGTTCTGGAGGCCCAGCATAAAAACAAAGTGCAGCGCTGTACGCAACACATTCATAAGCGCTTCGCCCTCCAACAAATTGCGACACATCCAGGAAATCAGCGATTTCTCCTTTGGCATTCAGTGGTATTGGCATCTGCTCTCCTTCTTTTCTTTTTTTTATGTCAAGATAGCTATGCTGTGCTATCGTTGTCATCCTCATTGCTGATTGGCGTCAACTTGATTGGCGGCCTGCTCTTCGTCGATTTTGCAGCGAGCTTTTTTGTCGCTGGTGGCTTACTTGGGCTTGTGCTCGCACTTCCGTCAGTCGCGTCGACCAATGTTACAAAGTTGCCTTGAATCTCGATGTGAAGACCTCGCCGGGCCAGCGCTTGACGAATGGTCGTAATCACTTGCCGCAAATGTTCCATCTCACGTTCATCGCTCTCAACCTGGCTTTCGAGTGTCTCTATACGTGCTTTGAGTGCATCAATTGTTTGGCCTTGGATGAGTGAGTTCTCGCGACCACGACCAGAGAAAAACGCAACTCCCCCACCGACCACGATAAAAATCGAAATGACGATCGAGATAACCGGCAAAAAGTTATTCGGGTTGTTGAACCACATGCTTCTCCTCTGTCATCTTCTTCAGCACATCAACCAGGATTTGCACCTGCTGAACAGCAAGCATCGTTGTATCCGCGTTCTTCCGTGAAACCTCGATCAGTGTTTTCTCCATCTCCGTCACATGCTTAAGACGTGCTTCTGAGCTACGCCAGATAAGGTACAGCAAAATCAGCACGGCAAGCAGCCAGAGCAGATCAAAAAGAGTCGTCACGACAGAAAGCCAATTCATTGTTGTTCTTCCTCCCCGAGTGGATGTTTGCCAGCAGCTTTAAGCTGTCTGGCCAGCTCTCTATGCCTGAGCGCCATCGCGTGACTCTCAGTATGCAGACCTCCAGCGTTTCGAATAGCTTCTAACTCGGCCATCTGCTGAGCCAGCATCATTTTCTGTGAGCTTCCTTCCTCGGCTTGTTGATATGCTGCTTGCAAAACCTGAAGCATCTGAGCCCGTTCAAATGTCCAGGCTAGCCACATATTTGGAGCGCGAAGCTCTTTCTCTGTGTAGTGGACTTTCAAAAAAGTCTGTGCTCCACAGCCAGAGCAGGGGGGTAGGCTTACGGTCTGATGTTCTGGCTTGCTGCCAGGGTGGCCATGCCACTTTATAGCTTCATGGCCGATATGGTGCTGATGCTGTGCTCCACAAACTGTATCGGCCTCTTCTGGCCAGTGTGGACATCTCCAGGTCAGATTACCCTGATCATCAATTGATTGAATAGCCATCTTTCCTCTCCTAATATTGAATGGTGTAGTTGCCACCACAGTGAGCGTTGGTATTTGGCCCAGTAGTGGATGTCGTGGAAATCTGGAATCCGCCAACCGTCAGATTAAATGTGGTAGGAGCGCTATTCATGCCGCCAGCCGGAGCCGAATCGGCGGTATCAATGCTAGCGCTGACGGGTGTCGCTGCACGACTCTGTGACGGCATATAAAGCGATATTAATGCCCCATTTGTATAAACTGGACCACCAAGCCAATAATGACCCGTCTCCTGGCTACCACTTGGCCTGCACAACTGATACAAGTCACTCGCAAAAATGGTATTACCTGAAACTGCTGGCAAAGCCATAAACACCCTCCTTCTAAACTTAGCTGTAAGAAAGCAAGTAATCAAAAGTTACTGCTGAGCTATTTGATTTTGTATATTGGAATAAACTGTGCGTCATCAAAACCCCTGACCCAAGCGTAGAAGTAGCTCCATTCCCCCACAACCCAGCATTCGTAATGTTGCCATTCGCTTGTGTAGTTCCGGCAAACACTGAAATGTCCTGCTGAACACCTGAGATGCTAGCGAGCGAAGGAACTGCGCGGAAATATTCCCCGGCAACGATTGTATCGTTACTCTCTACTTGTGCCAGTCCAGTGCTCCCCACAGCAAAATATTGAGCAAAGCCTGTTGCATTGCCGCTTGTTGAGCCAATATAGTTCAAAACCTGCGTAATACCAGCAGACACCAGAATATTCTGGCTTTCGGCAACGGTATAGCGTTCTTTTTCTCGGTCTAACATCCGAGCTGGACGAATAATCTTCCCAACGCTATCACGTTCTGGCAACCACCAGAAACGCCACTCGGCTTCTGATTCGAATGGCACTTCTCTGGCTCTAATGCGACCACAGATATGGATCTTGTCTTGAAGCAGAGCAGGGGGGGCAATGGCCTGAGCGGCTCGCAACCTGGCTTGTTCAATCATCTGTTGAAGCTTCTTGTTCATCTTTCTCCTCTGCTATGCATAGCTCGCGAAACCATACACCGCCCCAGCAACCAGGCTGGTGACGCTAAACGAATCAAACTGTGGCCCGGTGGTCGGATTCCCACTTGCATAAAGCCCCGAGCGTCCACTGGCAAGTGAGCTATCAGTGACCGACCCATTCCACGTTGCGGGCTCGCTGCTACCATCGAGCCAAGCTCTGATATATAAGGTTGTTCCTTGCACACGAAACCTGATCCAGAGATGTGAGCCCGCCGCATAGGTGAAGCCTGCTGCAGGTGTCAGCAGATTGCTCAGTGTCCCTGCAATGCGTTTATCAATAGAGAGTGTGGTTGTGCTCCCAGGCGTGTAGCGCGCAAGATAATGATTGGCTCCAGTGCTATCCGAGCGGAGAAGAATCCCAGCACTATCACCACTGGTATCGCCTATGATAATACGGCAAAGCCCTTCCGCATCAGTAATACTCCCGACCCCCAGAAGCAAACGATTCGAAGCAGTGCTGGCATTCGAAGTAACAACTCCTTCATTGGAGCTGATTGACAAGGTATCAGTCCCGGCGACCTGAAACCAGGTCTCCCCATCGGACGCTGGCGACCACCCTGATTGATTCGCTCTCGTAAATGTGTCCTGCTGATTTGCCGCTCCATAAAGATAGGGCGGTTGACCTGGCGCACCATTGTTATTGACCACAATGCTGTCATTCAAATGAATATCATCAAAAAGCGCCACATCGATGCTCGCGACTACTGCCACATTCGCGGTGGTTGGCGTTTTTTGAATCGCTTTCGTGACATTTCTCAGATGGTCAATAATGGTTGGGTTATAGACCCCGGCGGTATAGGACCAGTTATCAACACCCCCACCCTGGAGATCGCTCTGCACCGTCTGAACGATAAATGGGGCATTGCTGAGCCCTTCACTCTGGCAGGTGAAGAGAATGAGTGAGCCAACCGGCAGATAAATGTTCAAGGCGTCAAGCGTCAAAATCACGCGTGGGAATGCGTACTCTTGCAGCTCGGCGATGCCCCGGTTCTTTGCTGCTGTTGTGCTGGTAATCGCGCTATCTTTCACCAATCCCCAGAATTGGTTCTTCTGTTGAGCAATAGCATCGGCGGCAATCACCTGGCTCACCACCTGATCCTCATAGGTATAGGTCACCACCACATTATTGGTTCCGCTGGCTGGTGCAGTCGCAAAGGTAATCGTCTGATTTTGCTTGTTGATGAGCGCCTTGAAGGTTAAACTCGGCCCAAATTTCGCGTTATCGACCCCATCCACGCCACACCGCTGGCTGGTCCCTCCTATCGTGACAACGGTCACGGTGTATGGCGGCTCTGTCAGGCTAAAAACAGTCGTTGAGCCATTACCGCTAAATGTATCAGTAACCGCTGCAGCGTTCTGTTTTGAGCCTACGACTAGCGCCGTATTCACTGGATTGGTTGAGTCGTATTCGATTGAGAATTTTGCATAGGGAAAACTAATAATGTTATCTGGTGTGTCAGATAACATCACCGTCGCGCCTGCGAAGCTGGGTGGCACATACCAGAGATAGTAATAAGGATCAACATAATAGAGACTACCAGATTGCGCTCCAAGGTCGTTGAGTACTTGTCTGAGTGTGGCGTTATTCCAGCTAATGGATGGTACGATCACACCTGGAATGAGTGTACTTGACGGTGCAAAAAGGTGCTGTGAGCCTGTTGCAAGCTGGCCAATGATAGAACTATTTGCAGGAAGCAAACTCAAGGCATTAGTGATGATGCTTGTATCTTGGGTATCGGTATAGCTTGCTGAAATCAAACCAGCCGTTTCCAACAGCTTACTGGAGCTGGCACACTGCACAGCGTAATGCCGTTGTTTACCGGCATAGGTGACGACTAAATCCTCGATATACCCGGCGAATCGACGACATCCCCGGCTGGTGGTTCCATCGGGCATCAGCACACTATTCACCTGGTTGACATTGCAGTCAGGCGTGGGATAGTTAATGCCTTTACTCGCAAACCACATCGGCTCGAAGAGCGGTGTTCCCCACTTCAATGTCCCACTATTCGCGCCTCCAACCGTCGTTTGGCCGCCAAAAGCAATGATTGCATACGCAGCATTAGCAGGAGCAACCCCCATGATATGTTGCCGTTGCTCCCCTCCACTAATTGGTGTCCATGTCCCGGTAATGGGCAGCCCGAGCGCATTCCCAAAGGCATCCAGGAAACTCATTTGCAGCACACCCTGGATATTGCTGATGGTCCCTACCCCATCCAGATACATGCTCCACATGTACTGCACCCCTGGCTGCACATAGCCAAGAAGCGTTTGCTGCTGAGCTAGCCCAGTCCCTAACGCATTATTATTGAACGTCATTTGCATGTGAAACGGAACCCAAGTAACGAGCCCTGCGAGTGTCCCGGTAGGTGTCCAGAGTGAGCCGGAGTTATTGAGGAGCACGTTTAATGCAAAATTCATCGTCGGAATGGTTGAAACCCCACCGATAGCTGGCGCGTTCTCATCGAAAACAATCACCGGCATAAAATTCTGGAGTTTGATTTGCTGCTGGGGATCATCTAAAGCAAAATCCCAGGTCGTGTTTGGGTCGCTAAGCGAGGCATTGACCTGGATTGCTGAACCAGAGCCCGCTCCATTATCTTCGCTGTCAGGCGAAATGGAATCGGTACGATCCACGAAATTAATAACCGTGTACATTATGAATCCCTCCCACCTGCGCTCAAGTTGCTCATCACACCACTACGTCGGTACTTTCGATTGATCTGATCCATAACTGCTTGTGCAATAGCTTGTGGGCTCTGACCAGCCCCCTGGATCACAATCGAGTTATCCCCATAATGATTCCCTCCCCCTGCATAGCTGCTATAACTTGAACTAATCGGCGGGCGACCATACGGAACAGAACCAACCAGAGCAGGGGGAGACATGGGCTGTGTGCCAGTTTTGACTGCCATGTTAACTGCTGCCTGCAAGCTGGGAATAGCCGCAATCACGCCCGAGGAAAAACCCTTGACCATCCCAGAGCCCCACTCCACAATGTGCTGACCTTCTCCCTGCTCTGCCGGGCTATGGAACCCGAGGAAGCTTTTGACACTGTTCACAATGTTGCTGGCTGCATTCCCAACGGCTCCGAGCATCGATTTCAAGCCGTTGATAAAACCTTGGACCATGTTGATGCCCCACTGAACAGCTTGCTTTGGCCAGCCATTGGCAAAGCCCACGATGCTATTCCAGAGGTTTTGCAGCGGATGCACAATGTACGAATTCCATGCTCCCGAAATGACACTTGAAACAGCTTGCCATGCTTGCGCAACAATATTTTTGAGAGTATTCCATTTTTGCTGCATATCAGTGATATGCCCCTGAATCTGCCCCCGGACCCAGTTCACAAGAAAAGCAACAACATTCTGGACAATAGAAGACAGTTTTTTCCAAATATCAGTTGCACCAATTATCAGATCATTCCAAAGTTCCAGAACCTTATTGATGGCTCCCTGCCAAAGTGCATGAATGATCGCCAATCCAGCTGTAATAATGGAATGAATTTTATCAACTAATGCTTTAAAATAATAATTATGATTGTATAGCCATTGGAAAAGCGCTCCAATCATCCGAAATGGCATGGTAAAGGTATTAAGTAAAAACATTAATCCTGCATGCGCCAATGATCCCAGGGCAGAAAAGAACCGCCCTACCCCAGAGGTAATACCAGACCAGAGATTCACAAAGAACTGGCCAATCGCCTGAAGCGCGGTGATGATCCAGGAAGTAAAGGCTTGCCAGGCGGTTTGCAGCCATTTTGTGATTTGTCCCCAATGCGTCCAGAGCAAGATAACGATGGCAACAAGAGCTGCAATTGCCGCAATAATCAAGTAGATTGGCCAGTTTACGAGTGCCTCGGCAACAGCTTCTGCAATAAGAGCCGTTACTTGCGCCCACGTTGCCGCAAGCCACGCTCCCAACTGCACCAGCAATGCTGGAATCTGCGCAATGAGATTGCCAATTTTAATGATCGCAATTGCCGCTCCAACTGCAATTAAGGCATCTCTCAAAATTAAAGCGGTTGTACTCCCTTTCGCAAACCAGCCAATGACGCTACTTATCCCAGCCACCAGACTAGCAATAAACCCGATCGTGTGTTGGATACCACCTACAAGATCATTTACGCCAACTTGCAAGGCTCCACTTTTTATGAGCCAGGCAGTGAATGCAGAGAGAACAGACAAGACCATATTTGCGAGATTGGTCAATGTTGGAAGAAATTGCTGGCCGATGGTGATCAAAACAACCTGGAGCGCTGCCTGCACCCGGCTCATGGTTTGCGCAAAGCCACTTTGGGTAATGGCCCAGGCTTGTTGAGTTTTGTTCGCCATGGCCTGATGATCAGAAAGCGTTGCGAGATTGCTCTTGTAGGTAGACATGTGGTTGCCAATGACCGTGATCGCTTGCGCAGCCTGGAGCGTTACCCCGGTCAGTTGGACATGCTTTTTTGCGGCTTCATCGAGGATGGTTTTAAGATAGGCAACCTTATCACCAAAAGACATGGCATTGAAGGCATTCTCATCGAAAGCAATCCCATTCTTTTCAAGACTTTTTGTTAATGTTCCTACCTTCCCATACATCAATCCAACGAGCTGCTGATAATCGGTGCTGGCTTGCGCGGCTCGAATGCCGTTTGCCGTCATCGTTGCCCAGGCGGATGACATGGTTTCAAGACTGATTTGGTACTGCTGAGAAACAGTTGAGGCTTTCGTGATAGTGCTGGCGTATTGCTCAAACGTTGCCTTGCCAAGCGTGACCGTCTCAAGCATCTCGCCGTTGACCAGATTGGCGTCTTTGGTTTGCCAGCTAAAATTGGCGAGCACATTGGTAAGAGCTTCGGCG
>DASSXK010000288.1:0-6562 GCA_035703945.1 Ktedonobacteraceae bacterium
GATGAGAGAAGCCGGGCCGTGGCCTCGCCCAGTCCGCTACTCGCGCCTGTGATGACAACGACTTTTCCTTCAATGTTATTGCTCATTATCATAACTCCTACTTGCCAAATTGGCATAGAGATAAATATCTCAGACTTGAAAAAAGAGGAAGCCAGTTGGGCTAGCTGTGTGATACCGGATGACTACCCAACTGGCACTTGCCAGGGCTGTTGTCTAGCGATCAACCATAGACATCACGGTTGGATTGTAGCGCGGCCCGGAGACCTTTCCTGGTGCCAGCGCGTGATCAAGTACGCTCATCTGTTCCGCATTCAGTGAGATCGACGTAGCGGCGATGTTCTCTTCCAGGTATTTGACGCGCTTCGTCCCCGGAATCGGCACGATGTCTGGTCCCTTGTGGAGCACCCAGGCCAGCGCAACCTGCCCCGGCTTGACACCCAGCGAGCGAGCCACCTCGCGCACTTCCTCAGCAGCACGTACGTTGGCGTCGAAGTTCTCGCCCTGGTAACGGGGATCGCCGCGTCGGAAGTCACCCTCAGGATATTCCTCTGCTCGCTTGACCTCACCGGTCAGGAAGCCACGACCAAGCGGCGCGAAGGGCACCAGGCCAATGCCTAGCTCACGAATCGCCGGAAGGACGTCCGCCTCCAGGTTGCGCTCCCACAGCGAATACTCGCTCTGGAGGGCCGTGACCGGATGGACGGCGTGGGCACGTCGAATATTGACAACGCCTGCCTCGGAGAGGCCAAAGAAGCGTACCTTACCCTCCTTGACCAGTTCGCCCACAGTGCCCGCCACATCCTCCATCGGCACGTTCGGATCGACGCGGTGCTGGTAGAGCAGGTCTATATGGTCGGTCTGGAGACGCCGCAGGGAGGCCTCAACCACCTCGCGGATATGCTCCGGTCGGCTGTCTCGGCCAGTACTCGACTGCTTGCCATTCTCGATCAGGAAACCAAATTTCGTGGCAAGGATTACCTGATCGCGCCGTCCCTTGAGCGCCCGACCCAACAGTTCTTCGTTGATGAAGGGACCATAGGCCTCTGCCGTATCGAGGAAGTTGCAACCAAGCTCGATGGCACGGTGGATAGTGGCGATGGACTCCGTCTCGTCGGCGGGGCCATACGACATACTCATGCCCATGCAGCCAAGCCCGATGGTTGAAACCTCAAGACCTTGATTGCCAAGTTTTCTTTTTGCCAGACTCATCTATTTTCTCCTTTAGATAGGGATAGATTACTTCTTAAAAACTTCCTTCGCGACTCTGATGGCCGACATCGCTCTTGGCCAACCGGCGTAAAAGGCCAGATGCGTGATGACCTCAACGATTTCGGTCTCAGAGAGGCCGTTCGCAATGGCTCTATTCAGGTGGCCTGTAAGCTGCTCGGTGTTGCCGTTGGCGATAAGTGCTGCAACGGTGATGAGGCTGCGATCACGAGGCGAAAGCTCCTCGCGCTCCCATACGTCCCCGAACAGGACGTCGTCCGTAAGCTGCACCATCTTGGGCGAGAAATCCCCGATCAGCTTCTGTACGGCCGATGGTTCCTTTTGTTCAGACATGCTTTATCTCCTTTTCTCATACTTCACTTTATGCTCAGGATTAGCCCTGATATTGTTCGTCGCTGACCTTTTCCATCCAGTCAACTGTCTTGCTGTCTAGCTCTTCCTGGATGGCGATATGCGTCATGCCCGTGGTTGCCGTCGCGCCGTGCCAGTGTTTCTCACCCGGTGCAAACCAGATTACATCCCCCGGCCGAATCTCCTCGATCGGACCGCCCAGGCGTTGGGCCCAGCCAAAGCCAGCCGTCACAACCAGGGTCTGACCCAGGGGGTGCGTATGCCATGCGGTCCGAGCACCCGGCTCGAATGTGACGCTGGCACCGCGCACCCGCGCTGGAGTAGGTGCATCAAACAGGGGATCAACGCGGACTGCGCCTGTAAAATACGCTTCTGGTCCTTTGCCAGATGGTCGCGAACCACTTCTTTTGATGTCCATGTATTTCCTCCACTGTAGAATTATCAGGTCTCCACTGTAGAATCGTTGTTACTTCCTCATGAAGCTTACACTAACTGCTCGTGCAGTTTTCAGCGATATGAGAACCATAGAATGAGTGAAAAGCCTTTGCTTCTTTGCCCAGATGTCAGTCAAAGCTGATGAGGGCTGGACAGACCAATATCTCTATGCAGCGTTGTCCATGCTTGAAGAATAGTCCAGTTTGGCTGCACAGGGAGTATCACGTTTTCTCTATCTGAAGGTATTATAGACACTCTAAAGCGGAGAGTGATAGAATGATTATCGAAAATGATTGTCTGATTCTGCAAATCTTCCAGGCGAGCAAAAAACAAGAGAAGAGGTTCCAATGAGCATAATGATCCAAAAACCGGTAGAGCGCGAGACACAACGGATGCTGGCAGATCGCGAAGAGTTGGTTGAACGGATCGGGCGAGCCATCCCCGAAGATGGAGAGATTCAGCCGTTTCAGGGAATTCATCTGGCCCGTAGCTCTTCGCCTCTCAAGCCAATTCACAGCGTACTTGAGCCGTCCTTGTGCGTGATTGCCCAGGGCAGCAAAGAGGTCCTACTCGGTGACAGCCGTTACCGATACGACCCCTCGCGGTATCTGCTCGCCACAATCGAGTTGCCTCGCGTCAGTCAGGTGTTGGAAGCCTCGAAGGAGCGACCCTATCTCAGTCTGCGCCTGGAGCTTGCCCCAACCCTCGTCAGTTCGGTGATGGTTGAGGCCGGTCACGCCGCACTAAAAGAGCGTAATGAGGTCAGAGCCATCGACGTCAGCCCGATCGATGGAAATCTGCTGGATGCTTTCGTGCGGCTCGTCAGGCTCCTGGATACCCCCAACGAAGCGCAGATCATTCTGCCGCTGATCACACGAGAAATTATCTTCCGGCTTCTGATGGGAGAACAGGGCACCCGGCTCCGTCACCTGGCAATGGAAGGTGGCTATACACCCTCTATCGCCCAGGCAGTCAGGCGGCTTCGCCAGGACTTCAACCAGCCGCTGAGCATCGAAAACCTCGCGCAAGAGCTGGGCATGAGCGTCTCTGGTTTGCACCACCACTTCAAGGCCGTCACGGCGATGAGTCCCTTACAATTTCAGAAGCGACTGCGGCTCCAGGAAGCCCAGCGCCTGATGCTAAGCGAAGACCTTGACGCGGCAAGCGCCGCCTTTCGCGTGGGCTACCAGGATGCCTCCCACTTCAATCGCGAGTATAAAGGTCTCTTCGGCGTCCCACCCATGCGCGACGTGCAACGACTACGAGAAGAGTCCCTGTATCACGCTGACAGATAAGCCTGGAGAAGGATTCTCTCCAGGTTAAGGACAAGCTGTATGAACACAAATGAAATTCGTGCTGAATATGACACCAGAGCAATTACGGTGTATATAAATAATTCTCCTGAATTGCTTGCAATAGCGGCATAATTGTTGCGATATGGTGAAAGATACGATATACTGCACCAGTCTTCTGTGACACCTGCTTCAACCTTCTTATTGGAGCAATCAACCACATATCCATCTATCTCATCTTATCAGGTGAGCATTAGAGAAGGGATTCAGAACCATAGCACGAACAATCTATTACGATCGCATCGCCAAACAATGGCACCGCATCACCGGCTACCATGGTGGCGCATTCAAGCGGTATGTGCTCAATGACCGCATTCTTACATTGATCGATAGTATCGATGGAAAAGCAATTCTTGAGTTAGGGGCTGGCAACGGCTACTTCGCGCCACTCATGCTTCGTCGCTTCTCCGGTCAAACACCTGAACATCTGGTCATCACAGACCAATCACCAGAGCTCCTCAAAATTGCCCAATCCTCCTTCGGGATTGATGGCGCGAACTATCAAACCGTCGATGTACAGGACCCTTTCCCATTCCCCGACGATACTTTCCAGCTCATCCTGGCAAGTATGCTTTTTAATGAACTGACCACCAGTGGTCTTGAAAATGCCTTGAAAGAATGTGCTCGTATCCTGAAAAAAGACGGACAACTTATCGCCACTGTAACGCACCCTGACCTCATCCATGCGCTCGCTAAAAAAGGCGTCCTGACAGACTTCGGTCGAGGTCTGTTCGCAATGCCCAGCGCCGAAGGATTGCGCCTGCCCGTCTCACGCCGTCCCATCGCGGCCTATCAGAAAATACTGGCTGACTGCGGCTTCACAGTCATCACAGAAGAGATTCAGCCTGACGAAAAAACACTCCACGAGAAGTCGGGCCTCAAGGTCTCTGCTGGCACGCCACTTGGGCTGCTCTTCAATTGCCAACTCACATGAACTATTGCATAATAGAATAGTCTTTCAGAAAAGCAAAAAACGCCTTATCCGTCCAGATTTGGACGGATAAGGCATCTTTATCTGAACAAAGCAACATTAGCTGTAATATCAGGCTATACAGATTAGTAACCCTTGATATATCACCCACCAGATTCACATAAAGGAACACAAAAAATGTCTGAAGAATCATTATCCCCGGAAGAAAACCATAAGATAGCACAACATCAGCAAGACAAGCAGCTACTTCAACGACAACAGCACCTTCAAGATGAAGCACAGCACGTGCTGAAAGAGTTGAACGCAATTGAACTTTTGAGTAACGCGGGAACCCTCAGGCAAGTAGGCAGTTCTACGCTGGGGCTGATGGTCTGGCGCGACATTGACCTGGCTGTTTCCAGTCCTGGAATGGAAACCAAGCAGGCATTTGAAATCATGCAGCCATTGTTGACGCATCCTTATGTCAAGCATGTACGCTACTTTCAGCAAAGTGGTCGCTTCAGAGAGGAGGATTCAGATGAGCGCTATTTCTTCATGCTCTACTATCAACGCGATCAGCAGCCAGAATGGAAGCTTGATATCTCATTCTGGCTCGGAGAGGGTCTCCATCCCGAACCGGTCCACGAGCAGATTGAGCAAGAACTAACTCCCGAAACTCGCCTGATCATTCTGCGAATTAAAAATGTCTGGTATCAACTGCCCGCTTACCGACAACAAGTCGCCAGTACAGATATCTATGATGCCGTCTTACAACACAACATCAAGACGCTCCCCGAATTCGACGACTACCTGGCCCAACGCGGCAAACCGACCCGCGCTGGCATCTCACGCAACAATTTTAGCAAGTAATCCATCACACTACCTGCTTCCAGATGATCTCGCATCAAAAAGAAGAAGAGAACGTAAGGTGTAGCGGAGCAATCTCCCTCCCGACGAAAGTTAACGGGACTCTCAAGCAAACAGCCAGGCACAAGGCTGTATAATATGAGAGAATGATTAACGTGAATATAGTAGAGGTCTAAATTAAACAAGCTAAGCCGATAACGGTGCCAGCATTTTTACTATCGAGAGGAATAACAATCTTCATGCTTAAGGAAAATACCGCTCTTGTAGTTATACCAGCTATTTTAGAACCTTTTGTAGTCCAGGGAATCATTCAACTGGATGGCACTGGCGGGCCACTTACCAGCGAGCAGGAAGAGGCTCTCTGCACATATATTCACCAGGGAGGCAGTTTGCTCTGCCTGGGAGCCGCCCTGGAAAACTATCACGAATATCCCCGCCTCGGCGAGCTGCTTGGCAATGTCGTGGGAAACTGCACACCCGAAACTGAACTAATCATCAATGTCGCCAACAATAATCACTATCTAACACGCCGAACCGATTCAGCCTTCGCGATTGTCGAAAGCGTCTACTTGCTAAACGAGATCCCCGAAGACGCCACACTCCTCTGGCAAACAAGCTGGCACTTTACCCGTCGTCCGGTCGCCTATGCACGCAGCTATGGCCGGGGTCAGATCATCTGCACCATTCTGGGAACCACTCCAACCACGCTTTCACATCCCAATCTACAGCAGTTTATTGGCCGGGCCTATCGCTTCCTCCAGGGAGTCGAGAGTGAAGAGCAGCCAACCAGAGTCGCGATGATCGGCTACGGGGCGATCGGCTTTGAACATGGCAGTGCGATCAGCGCCGTGCCAGGACTGGAATATAGCGTGGTCTGTGATCGCAATCTGGAACGACTGAAAGCCGCCCAAAAAGCCTTTCCAGGTGTGCGCACCTGTATGGAGTTGACGGAGATCGAAAACGATCCCGAGATCGACCTGGTGATTATTTCTACCCCACCCAATACCCATGCCGAAATTGCGCTCCAGATGCTGCGCGCTGGCAAACACGTCGTCTGCGAGAAACCCTTTTGCCTGACGACCGCTGAGGCTGACGAGATGATCAAGGTCGCCCAGGAGAAGCAGTTGACCCTGACCATCTATCAGTGCCGTCGCTGGGACCCGGATTTTCTGGCGATCCAACGCGTGCTTCAGGCAGGGACAATCGGCAAGGTCTTCCACCTCGAAACCTTTATCGGAGGCTATGGACATCCCTGCGATTACTGGCACTCACACGAGCCGATCTCAGGCGGCGTTTTTTACGACTGGGGCTCCCACTACCTGGACTGGATTCTCCAGTTGATCCCACAACGAGTCGTCAGCGTGCGTGGAGTTGAGCATAAGCTTGTCTGGCACGATGTCACCAACGCCGATCAGTCCAG
>DASSXK010000687.1:0-3460 GCA_035703945.1 Ktedonobacteraceae bacterium
TATATTAAAGTAGCCCTGACCGAGGATTTTCCAAGGATCTATCGCGTTCGCAACTTTCAGCGGGACGGCAACCGTTATTTTGGTCCTTACACCAACTCCGGCGCGGTCGATACAACCCTTGATCTACTCAACAAGCTTTTCGCCTTTCGCACCTGCCGCTACGATGCCAGCAACTGGGCCCCTCCCAAAAAAGGTGAGCCGCCTCAGGGTTGGAAACAAAAACTGCTTGATCGACCCTGCACGCAGTACTATATCCACCGCTGTATCGCGCCCTGTGTGGCCTACGCCTCACGCGAGGAGTACGATAAAATCATTCAGCAGGTGATTTTGTTTCTGGAAGGGAAGCACGATCAGGTCATCAAAGAGCTGCAACGTCGCATGGAAGAGGCCGCTGAAAACCTGAATTTCGAGGAAGCTGGCCGCCTGCGCGACCGCATCAAGGCTGTTGAACAGGTGTTGGAAAAACAGCGCATCATCAACACCGATGGCAGCGCGGACCAGGATGTGGTCGCCTTTGCCAGCGAAGATGATGAAACCTGTGCGCTGGTCTTCTTCTTCCGCAACGGCAAGCTGATCGGACGGGAGTACTTTCTGCTACAAGGGACCCGCGATAGCAGCCCCGGCGAGATTATTAACTCTTTCCTTGAGCAATTCTACGAAAGCTCGCCACATGTCCCTTCGGAAATCATCGTCGAAGCCGAGCCAGACGATCCCGAAATCGTGCGAGCCTGGCTCAAGGAGCGCCGCCACGGGGCCGTGACGATCACCGCTCCCAAACGTGGCGAGAAGCTCGGCCTGATCCAACTGGTCAAACAGAACGCGAAAGAGATTCTGGATCAGCAACGCATCAAGTGGCTGACGGATACGCAGAAGACGCGCCTGGCCCTGGAAGAACTTCAATCGGCCCTGAACCTGGCCGCCCCACCGATGCGCATTGAATGTTACGACATCTCCAATACCCAGGGCACCAACTCGGTCGGCGCGATGGTCGTCTTTGAGGCTGGCCGCCCAAAGAATAACGAGTATCGCCGCTTCAAGATCAAGACCGTCGAGGGACCCAACGACTTCGCCAGCCACCAGGAGGTCCTGCGCCGCCGCTTCCGTCGTCAGGCCCCAACGCCCAACGCCGCCGAAGTCCTCGATGCTAAGGGACAGGCAGACACGCCCGAATCGACCGAAGCCGCCAACACCCTGGATCATGATTGGCCGATGCCCGATCTGATCATCATCGACGGTGGCAAAGGCCAGCTCAGCGCGGCCCTGGAGGTCTTGCGGGAACTCAAAATCGAGGTTCCAACCGTTGGCCTGGCCAAAGAAAACGAAGAGATCTTTATTCCAGGCACCTCGGTCCCGATCATCCTGCCCCGCACCTCGCAGGGACTCTACATGGTGCAGCGCATCCGTGACGAGGCTCACCGTTTTGGCATTACCTATCACCGTAAATTGCGCTCAGACCGCACCTTCAAGTCCCTCCTCGACGAGGTGCCGGGCATCGGCCCCCGCCGCAAACAGGCCTTGATGAAACATTTCGGCTCCCTCAAAGAGATCAGCGCCGCAAGTGTCGAGGAGCTGGCCGCCATTCCAGGTATGACCCGCGACGCCGCCGAAAAAGTCAAGGAATATATCGGAGCACAACGCTAAAACGGGCGGCCCTGCTCATGTGCGGGAATAGATCAAGCAGCCTCGATTGTTCTCATAAAATGACAGGCTCTCTTTCATAGATATTTCAGCCTGGCTTTAGCAGTCTCGATGTGAGATTGACAATAAATCCATCACAGGCTACTATATATCAGTATTAAGGACTGTTTTCCAGGCCCAGGAATGGCCTGGTAAGACACTGTAGAGGTTAAATGTCTTATGCCAACCTATGAATATCTTTGTAAAACTTGTAGCCATCGTTTTGAAACATGGCAGAAGATGACCGATGAGCCGTTAACTGAATGTCCCGAATGTGGTTCAACTATTCGACGCGTCCTTTACCCGGCGGGTGTAGTCTTCAAAGGGGCCGGTTTCTACAAAACCGACCATGCATCCAATGGCTATAAAGAGTCCGCTACTTCAGCCACAAAAAGCGAGAGTGAAAGTACTTCTACGACCAAAACCAGCGAAAGCACTCCCGCAGCGAGCAGCGAAACAAAGTCAACCCCAACGGCCTCAACGTCAACTGCTAGCAAATAGCAGCACATGTATAAAGCACTCCGGGGCGCATTACTGCGCCCCATCTGTATTTCTAGAATCGTATTACACGATTCCCCCATTTAAAACGTCCTTTAAAGAGAACAACAACAGAACAGAGAAGAAGAGAGGCATTCTATGCCAGAATCACCACTCGCAATAATCCAGCGACGGCAGATCGAAGTCTCGGTCGGCGAGTTGCTCCTTACTTCCGATTTCTATATGCGCAAAGAAATTCTTGAGCGTTTGCGCCATCTGATCTCTCACGCCGACCCATCGCTCAATAAACAAGCCCTGAGCGAAGTCGCCCAGGACGAACTACGCGAAAACGACCTGCTGTAATTGTATCGCAAAGAGCCAGGGATAAGGAAAATAGTATATCAACATGACTCCTTGCTACCCATTATTCCTAAAGAGAGTAACTTTTCCTATGTTCTTCTCTTTCATCGGTGTATACTTAAATACACAATCCCGGAATTTGTGTAGGGAGAGAAAGGTATGCAGGTTAAGAACGAGCAATCCCAGGAAGAGCTGATCAAGGAGCTCAAGCACCAGATTGATGAATTATCTGCATCAAAACTGGTCCTAGAGGAACAGTTAGCTCGCAAAGAACAATTTACCGCCATGATCGCTCACGAGTTACGTGGTCCTTTGACCCCGATCATTAGTTATGCTCAAATGATTGGCCGGGCCAAAAATCGTCCTGAGCTCATTGAGCGCAATACAAAAATTATCATCAGTCAGGCACAGCGATCAGCGCGTCTCGTCAATGACTTGCTCGATGCTTCCCGCCTTTCAACGGGACAATTTAAATTGGTCACAGCTTCTTGTGATGCGGTTTCACTTGTACGCGAAGTTGTGGAACAGTTACGACCAGTTGCCCCTTATCATCACTTTGAACTTCATCTACCAGATGAGCCAGTAATTGGAAATTGGGATGGCGGACGCATTCAGCAGGCTCTTGGCAACCTTCTGGACAATGCCGTCAAATATTCAGATCCAAATACAGTAGTCACAATTACACTTATTAAGCAGGCCGAAAGCATTTATTTCAGTGTCCATAACCAGGGAGCCAGTATCCCTTCCGATGAGACCAGTCAGCTTTTCCGCCCATATGTACGCCTCCAGGGGACCATTCACCGGCAAGGTTCCGGTTTGGGGCTCTATATCACCAAAAGCATTATCGAGGCTCACGGTGGCAGCCTGCGTCTGGAGCCAAACAACCTTGAAGGTCAGGGCACAACCTTTTCGTTTGAGCTGCCCTTCGTTAATAACACTACAATCC
>DASSXK010000376.1:0-3212 GCA_035703945.1 Ktedonobacteraceae bacterium
GGCTTACAAGAGGACCAAACTTCGCTGATTCACGTACAGGTAAAGGGATATGCTGGAAACACAAAATAATTATCATTCAAATAGATCGACTCTCTCCGAAAATGCAGAAAAAGTACCACACAGACATCAACGACCTTCTCTCTGGTGGATTGTCGATGTCTGCGTTTTAATAGCCATGTCAAGCGTGCTTTTCGCCGGTGCCTCCACTCAGTTTAATCTTACGCGTACAGATATGTCTCGCTACCAATGCTATGCCACGGCCTTCTGGCATGGTCTACCCGCAATCAAGACCTTTCCAACACTACAATGTGCTTTCTTGATAAGTGCCGGTGCGAATAGCGAAGTTCATCTCGTCCATAATCTGGAAGCACGCGGCCTTCCAACGGGTATCGGGAACATCATTCTCCAGCAGCACATCGCCAGTCCTTTCCATGTTCTGCCACCTGAATATCCAATGTTAACGTTGGTTCCATTCTCGATTGGGATGCTTGCACCACCGCAGGAGTTTAGACTGACGTTTGCGCTAGGCATGATTGCCTTTGCCTGGGGAATCTATTTTCTTTTGAGACGCTCGCGCTCACGTGGGGCAGCAATCGCTTTTGCGGCCTATATGGCAATTGGATCATATGCAACTGGAGCGGCCCGCTTCGACATAATCGCCTCCGGCCTGACCCTGCTCGCAATTCTCTACGCCGGGCGTTCACGCTGGCGCTGGGCCTTTACGTTCCTCGCTCTTGCCACAATGCTCAAGCTCTACCCGCTGATTCTGGTGCCACCCTTTGTGATCGCCCAGCAAATCCAAAGTAAACAACCCTGGCTAAGCTGGCAACGTTGGAAAGCGCTGGCACTCTTCACATTGATCTGTAGTGCGTTGATTGTAGTCTCGCTGCTCCTCAACGTTCAGGGCACCCTGGGACCTCTCAGCTACTTTAACGTGCGACCACTCCAGGTTGAATCGTTCCCGGCTGCACTGATCTGGCTCAGTAGTTTCGCGGGAAATCCCATTCATTTTGTCAATTCATTTGGCAGCACGAATATTCTTGGCAACCATAGCGCCTCCCTTTCCAGGCTCTTTACAGTCTTCCTGGCAATCGGACTGCTATTGACCTTTTATATGCAGTTACGCGGTAAACTTGATTTAATGAAAAGCTGCCTGCTAACCCTGCTGATTGTAATCGTTACCAGCAAAGTCTTTAGTCCTCAATATCTGATGTGGGTAACACCTATGATTGCCTACATTGGAAAAAGCAACTGGCGCTGGCTGTTGAGCTGGGGCAGCGTAGGACTTCTGACCACCTGGATCTATCCCTTCATCTACCTTGCAGTTCCACATATCGCGGACGCCCCACGCCTGCCAGCCTTCTATCCAGCGGTGCTTGCCCGCAACATTTTGATTCTAGGCATCGTTCTGGCGTTGATGTACCAGGCAACCCGTATTCAGAATCCGCAATATGATTTCCTGCTTCCGCTCTTTGCTAAGTTCAAGCAGCTACGCAACCACGAATCTCAGATCGACTTTACGGATACCGAATCCGATAAGACACCGACCGACCAGGTCTTAAAAGTTTAAGCCAGAGTTTGCTTTAACCCACCTTATCTAAAAGTACATTCTGCTGGATTGGTGCTGGCAATTTGTCCGGAAGGCCTCTCAAAGCCAGCATCGCATAGACACCTGTACCAATCGTAAGTAGACCCACAATTGCAATAATTATGTCAATTGGACCAAATTGCATCCCTGCGATCGTTGTATGGAAGCCATACAGGACGGTACTAACCAGGTAACCTGAGAGGGCAGCGGAAACCATTTCAGCCACCATCACAAAAGGCATCATGATCGCCGAGATTCGCCCTAACATTTCTCTCGGCGTTACACGCATCATCAACGGACCCACCACTACGGTCAAACCAGCGTTGAAAAACCCGTCTAACCCAAACAGGAGCAGCGCCGGCCAGAGCCAGGTCATTCGCGAAAACAGCAGAATCACACTCCCCATCCCGAGGAACGAGATCCAGGAGATGCGTGCCTCACCAATCCTGCGGGCAAATGTTGTAAAGAAAATTGCGCCAGTAATCGCACAAATCCCATTGACAGACCCGAACAACCCAATCGTAGCGGGCACAACATGCAGGTTTTCCGGCACAAAGAAAACATACAATGTATTCAAAGCGCCCCCACCCAGCATAAACAAGATCCCAGACAACAATAAGAACATCAGAATCGAATTGCGCCGGAAGAAGTGCAGCCCATCCAGAAAATCTCGCCCAACCGACTGAACCGGCTTCACAACAACCTCGCGCTGCTTCTCAGGCAGCCGCACAGCCAGAATCGCCAGAAACGAACAAAAAAAAGAGAAGGCGTTTAACAGAATTGCCCAGAGCGGACCAAATCCAAACAGCAGAATTGCTGCCAGCGAAGGGGCAAAGATCAAAGCGATCCTGCTTGTGGTCTGATTCAGCCCCGTTGCTTTCGCCCGCTCCTCAGGCTCAACCAGATCACTAATCAAAGTCATTCGAGCCGGACTGAACAACTGTGAGCAGACGCTTGCCAGCATCGTAACTGCATACATCAGACCAAGCTGCCAGAAGATAGGCAATTTCCCATCAGGCGCAAAGGGCAATGGAAATACACCTGCGGCAGGCACCATCAGCAGAATTAAGCAGGTTCGTAACAGGTCCATCCGCAGCATCGTCTGCCGCTTATTCCAGCGGTCTACAAACACGCCCGCCAACGGACCAAACAGAAACGCGGGCAAGGTTGCCGCTAAAATTACACCGCTTACCGCAAGCGGCGCCCAGGAGTAACCGCGAGCAATCTGATTGCTAATCCAAAGCAGCAGAGTAGTTGTAAACACATAATCCCCGGAAACCGAAATAGTCTGCCCCAACCACAACAAGAAAAAGTTGCGATTGATAAACACGCTCGCCAGCTTCAATGACCGGCTTTTTAGTTGTAAGCTCTCTTCCTGATCTGACATCTCGATATCCCTTCATTGCTTGATTAGAAAGATTGTCAATTTATTAATTAGGCAATTGTATAATTGCAATATTAACATATGGATACTTTCAAAATCAAGCGCTTGCTCAAATATCGCGCCCCCTGGCTGCCTGGTGATAAAATAACAGCGATCAAGCTCTAGCGTGGTCTCTAGAGCATTAACCTGATAATGACTCAGGCACTCTCAACACAAGAGATCCAATCAACCCAGAAAAGG
>DASSXK010000385.1:0-9926 GCA_035703945.1 Ktedonobacteraceae bacterium
GGCCCTGAATGCGGCAATCGAAGCCACACGGGCCGGTGAACACGGACAGGGGTTCGCGGTAATTGCCCAGGAGATCCGCAAACTGGCCGTGCACAGTTCAGAAGCGGCTCATCGCGTTTCACAATACATTCATACTATTCAGCATGAAACCGCTTCGGTTTCCGCGAGTATCGAACAAAGCACCCAGAGAGTTGTCCAGCAAACCGAACTTGTCATGCAAACCGGCGTCGCACTGGAGGCAATCAGCGTCGTTACTGAACAGATGTCGGGACTCGTGCAGGGGATCAGTGCGGCCGCGCAGGCCCAGCTCCAGGGTTCTCAACTGGTTGCAGGCTCGGTTGAAGAGATCTCACGCATGACAAGCGAGATCACGTTGCACATGCGCAATATGCAGGAATCGCTTGGTCATCTGGTAACACTGACGGATGCCCTGCGTTCACGCATGGCCTTAATTCGTGTGAATGAGCAATGATTCAGATTTCTCGAAAAAGAAAGCGCTCTTCTCCTGATATATCGAGAAGGGCGCTTTCTTTTTCGGAAAAGGAGCGGCTTAAGAAGATTTCAGAGCCGGTTTTTTCTTTTTGCGGCGGCGATTCTTGATCACTGGGGGATCATATTCTTTGTAGAGTCTGCGGCCAATTTTCCAACCCAGGTAGCCAAAAACACAGACTCCAAGCAAGCCTGCACAGGCCATAACCAGGCGCAGGTTCCCGATCAGAAAGCCATTTAAGGCATCAGGATACAACCTGGCAATCACAGCAATGACAACTGTGAGGAGAATACCGATACTGCTCCCCAGGCAACAGCCCAGCGGCCCACCATTGGCCTCACCCTGGGCCTCGGGAGGCAATTGAGAAATATCCGTTATAACATCGTTTGGCGCTTCGGACGGTAATTGAGTTTCAGCGGCCGTATTTTTAGCTGGATCTTCAGTCGGATTGTCGAAAGGAGCGGGCTCTGTTTCACCAGATTGCTCCTTAAGCTCCTCCCATTCAGGGTCAGACTCGGGAGGAAAATTCGTTGACATGTGTTTGCTACCTATCTCTTTGTATATATCATGAAAATTGCTTGCGATGGAGGCAGGCAACCAGCGACGCCGTCGGCACCCTGCCTGACACATGATCAAACAACTTAGAACGTGCCAAACTGGCGATCACCGGCATCACCCAGGCCGGGCATGATATACCCATAATCATTGAGCGACTCATCCAGCGCGGCAACATAAATATCGATATCGGGATGGGTCTCGGTCAATTTCAAAATGCCATAGGGAGCGGCGATAATCCCAACATAGCTCAAGCGAGGAATATTGCGACGTTTGAGAATATTAATCGCATCAATCGCTGATCCTCCGGTTGCCAGCATCGGGTCCACTGCATAGCAGACCTGCAAATTGACACGATGAGGAAGTTGATTATAATATTCCATCGCCTGCAATGTGCGCTCGTCACGCCGCAAGCCCAGGTGCCAGATCTGAGCGTCAGGAATGACCTCACGGAAACCCTCAGCCAATCCCAGGCCAGCGCGCAGAATCGGCGTCACGCCAATTCCACCGGCCAGTTGTTGCGCGCTCATCTTCTGGAGAGGCGTCTCAATCTCAGCGGCCTCCAGCGTCAATGTCTCGGTCGCCTCGTAGGCCAGCAACGCGCCGATCTCTTTCACCAGACGATAAAATTCGGGCGTAGGGGTATTTTTGTTACGCAGGGCCGTCATCTTATGGGCCATGACAGGATGCTTGGACACATGAACACGTGGCAGGCGCAGGGCCTCCTCGCGTGTTGGTTGCGGAACACCCTGCATTGGTAAACGGCGCTGGCTTAAAGGCTCAGACATCTCTCTATTCTCCTCAAATAATTTAACTCATTGCCAGATATTGTAACAGAGTTGACAAAGGTGTGCGAGACACCTCCATTTATATCATCGTGCAAAAGGCCTGAGTCCAGCCAAAAGAGAGGAAACCCAACAGATTTTGAACGATTCCTGCTTTCAGGTCTATATATTTGGGCTATTTTTCGAGATATAGTAGCCGATAGGAAACAATCCTCCGATAACCTTAGATGGCTGCCAGGGCGCGCAGAGACGCCTTTGCAGTCGAATAGGACTGTGCTATACTACGCTCATGATTATCGGAATAAGCCAGATCACGTTGCATCTGCCGACCGCTCACTCATTAAAGGAGAAACGGCAGATCATTAAATCAATCGCCGCCCGCGTACGCAATCACTTTGAAGTTGCAATCGCAGAGGTCGAAGAAAATGAACGGTGGCAGGTCGCGGTCTTTGGGGTAAGTTGTGTGAGCAATAGCCATCAACATGTTGACGAAGTGCTCGGGCATATTAACCGCTACATTGAAGAGACGCGTCCAGATGTCATGATCACGGATGTTCGCTCAGAAATCATGAGCTGGTAGCGATCATGACACAATCGGCGTTTTCTTGGCATAGGAAAAAAAGCATGTCGTTAGAGCAATTAGAATCGACGCCTCGCCACGATCTACCCGACTCCGTGATCATTCTTGGCGTTCGCGTCGATCGTTTTTCACAATATCAAGCAATCAATCGGATTGAGCAGCTTGTCGAAGAGCGACGAGCCAGCCAGGGCCAGATCCCCTGCCAGCAGGTCGTCACAGTCAATCCTGAATTTGTGATGGCGGCCCAAAAGCACACCGAGTTCCGTCAAGCCATTAATACCGCCACGCTTTCGCTGCCAGATGGAGCAGGCGTGGTCTGGGCGACACGCTATAAAAAACAGCCCGCACCGGAACGCGTTACAGGAACAGATCTACTTCCACCACTGGCCGAACGCTGCGCCGCCAAAGGCTATCGACTTTACTTACTAGGTGCCGCTTCCGGGATTGCCGAAGCCGCAGCAGACAAACTGAGACAAAACTATCCCAACCTGCAAATCGCCGGAACATATGCTGGCTCCCCGGCCCCCGCCGAAGAAAATGAGATTATTGAGCGCATCAGCGCCGCCAGGGCAGATATGCTATGTGTGGCTTATGGAGCCCCGGCCCAGGAACTTTGGATTTACCGAAACCTTCACCGTCTGCCAACCGCCGTCGCGATAGGCGTGGGAGGCGCATTCGATTTTATTTCGGGCCATCAACGCCGCGCGCCGAAGTTTTTTCAAAAGAGCGGACTGGAATGGCTCTATCGCCTCTATCGCGAACCCTGGCGCTGGCGCAGGATGCTAGCACTTCCATTATTTGCCGTCAAAGTCGCACTAAAGGGGCGAAAAAATTAGCATGTTACAAACGAACACAACGACGTCATCACGCTTACACGCACTGATTCACTCGTTTCAAAGCAAACGCATTCTGATCATCGGCGACATGGTGGCTGACGAATACTTAATCGGACGACCAACGAGAATCTCCCGCGAAGCCCCGGTCCTGATCCTGGATCTAGATAAAGAACTCACCATCCCCGGCGGCGGAGCCAATGTAGCCGTAAATGCCCGCACCCTGGGCTCCGAAGTCTATCTTTCAGGCGTTGTCGGAAACGATCTACCCGGAAAGCGCTTGCGGAAAGCCATCGCAGAGCTACAAATGATCCAGGAAGGGTTGGTAACTGATCCGGAACGCCCGACCTCAACCAAAACGCGCATCATCGCGGGCAGTCCACAGATCGTCCAGCAACATATCGTCCGCGTCGATCGCGTTGATACCTCGGATATTGAAGAGCCGAGCCGCACCCAGATCTGCGATTACATCAAGCAAGCATTGCCCCTGGTCGATGCCATTGTGCTCTCTGACTATGCGAATGGTGTGATCAGTCCCGAGATTATTGACAGCACGCTGCCGATGGCACGGGAGCTGGGCAAAGTAGTGGTGGTGGATTCGCACGATTCCCTGTTCCGCTTCCAGGATGTCACGGCCCTGACACCAAATCAACCTGAAGCAGAATCAACGCTGGGGATGACCATCAAAACGGAAGCAGATCTTAACATCGCCGGACAACGCCTGTTGGAAGGCAGCAAAGCTCGCGGCGTGCTCATTACGCGAGGAAGTGAAGGCATGAGCCTGTTCGAGTCGGGGAAAAAACCCCTGCACCTGCCGGTTCATCATCTCCCCCTGGCAAGTGAGATCGTTGATACAAACGGTGCCGGCGACACCGTTGCCGCAACCTTTACCCTGGCCCTGACAGCCGGAGCAACGATGGCAGAGGCGGCCTATCTTGCCAATGCCGCTGCTGCCCTGGTGGTGCGCCGTATGGGCTGCGCCAGCAATACTCCTGAAGAACTTATAAACGTGCTTGGTGAACTTGAGTAATCAATAGTGCCAATTTCCCTGGCACTCTCTGGAAATATATTATGACAAATAGACAAAGCGTACCCGATCAAAAAATTATGCACCGCGACCAGCTTGCCACGATTGTTCAGCAGCGGCAAGATGCAGGCGAGCGGGCAGTCTTCACGAATGGTTGCTTTGACCTGCTGCACCTGGGACACGTGCAGTATCTACAATCCGCCCGGTCGCTGGGAGATTTCCTGGTGTTGGGCCTGAATAATGATGCCAGTGTACTGCACCTGAAAGGCGAGGGTCGCCCCCTGGTTCCTGAAGCTGAACGGGCCGAAATCCTGGCCGCTCTAAGCTGCATCGACTACGTCGTCATTTTTCCCGAACCTACTGCCAGCCCCCTGATTGAACTGCTGCAACCAAAGATTTATGTCAAGGGTAGCGATTACAAAATGGTGGGAAGCTTGCAACCGGACCTCTCTCGTCTACCTGAGGCTGAGGTCGTGATGTCCTATGGTGGCAGCGTCCACTTAATTACGTATTTGCCAGGTCACTCCACAACGGAACTGATCGCAAAAATTCAGCGGCTACCTGTCCGGTCCCGCTCATAATAAAATTTACTACCCTGTATATGGCTTAACTATGGATTTAAGCTATCTTCACAAAAAGCAATAAAACGATTGGTACATATCTATGGATACAAAACCTGAAGCGGTTCCAACAGAAAAGACGGACGTAATAGCGGAGACAGCGCCTGAAACCATGCCAGCCGCGACGCCTGGGATTCCGGAAGAACAAACAATTGTCTCGCTTACAGATCTGACGCCCGAACAGGCTCCTCCCAGCGAGCGCAAGCAGATGGTGAAATCAGCTTCGCTGGTTATGGTAGGAAACCTGGGAAGCAGTATTCTGGGTATGGTACGCCAGATTACAATCACTGCGCTCGGCACGAATCTTGCGGGCCCCTTTGCTTCGGCCCTGGTTCCTCAGCAAACCTTCCTCGATCTCCTGGCAAATGGAACGGTGAGCGGCGCACTCATCCCCACCTTTACGGACTACGCCACCCCCGAAAAGCGTGAAGAGTTGCGCCGGATCGTATTTTCAATCGTGAACTTTATGATTCTGCTGATGGCGGCAGTGGCCCTGATCTTCCTCATTATCGCACCCTGGTTTGTCAGCACAATCGTCCTCTCTTCTAAGGGTTACACACCCGCCGAACAGAATCTGACAATTACCTATGCCCAGATCATTATCTTCTCGCTGATCATTCTGGGACCCTTCGCGATTCTTCAGGCCGCGCTCTATTCGCAGAAGGAATTTGGTTGGCCTGCCTTCGCCACGGCGGCCTTTCACGTTGGAATTATTGCCGGGGCGATCGTAGGCGCGATTATCGGCGAGCAGCATTTCGGCAACCTGGGCATCGCCTTTGGTGTGCTGCTCGGTGCGGCTGGCGAGATTGGTCTGCTTTTGCCAGGACTGCGCAGGCTTGGGTTACGTTATAAATTCGTAATGGATCTGAAGCATCCCGCCATCAAACGCATCCTCCGACTCTACGGGCCTGTCGCACTTAGCTTCCTTGTCGCGACTATCTTCATTTATCTTGATAAACATCTGGCTTCTGGAACGCCTGGTGATGGAGCAGCCAATGTAACAGCCCTGTCCGCTGCTACAACGCTGATTCAGTTTCCGGGTGGACTGGTAGCGGCGGCGCTCTCCTTCGCGGTCCTGCCAACGATTTCGCGTTATGCGACCGAGGGAGATACCGAACGGTTCAAAGATATGATCCTGTTGGGTCTGCGGCTCGGCTTCCTGCTAATGATCCCGGCGGCGGCAGGCTTAATCTCTTTAAAAGGACCGATCGTCGCGCTCATCTTCGAGCATGGAAAATATCATGCCAGCAATGCTGATCTGACAGCGATTGCGCTCCAGAACTATGCCTATCAGTTGCCCTTTCTCGCGATGGATCAATTGCTCATCTTCTCCTTCTACGCTCGCAAAAACACGATTATTCCGGTCGCGATGGGCGTATTCAGCTACTCGGCTTATCTGTTGGTTGCCCTCCCATTTTGGAGGACGATTGGAATGCCGGCCCTGGCCTTTGCAAATAGCGCTCAAAACACAACCCATGCCATTGCGATGTTGATTGCATTGCGGCTAGCGATAGGTTCGCTGCATCTTCGAAAAACCATCCCAACGATTCTGAAGATTCTAGTTGCGGCAGCGATAATGGTGGCAGTTGCCCTGGGTTCGCAGCTTCTCCTCAGTCATGTTTCACTTTTTGCGCAACCTAATCTACTAGGTCATCTACTAATGGTGCTTGTTGCCGGTGGACTGACAGCGGGTGCCTACATTGGCTGTGTAATCCTCTTTAAAATTGAGGAGATAAACTTGTTGAAAGGCGCGATTCTGGCAAAGCTGGGACGCGGCTAAAAAAACGCCGACTTGCCCCGTTTAAGTAGGGCAAGTCGGCGTTTTTGAGTACATTTTAAATTACCCTCAGACCCGTCATATAAGTAAACTCGTCACCTGCATTTTTCCACAAAAATAGGCTAAAACACGCCTGCATGGGACCCCATGACATATTTGCACGCTTCAACTATATCGTACCATAAATGGAATTTTCCATTAACATAGTATCTAAAAAATAGGTTGCCCCGTATTAGTAAATAATGAGGGTGAACCTTGCAAAGATATACTTACTCAAATGTTGCAACGTTGTGTGGATACAAAGTATAACTCGCATCGATTTCATGACTCAGTGATATAAAATTTTTAGCGCCTACAGGAGAGATGACTGATCTCACCTTTTATTAAGAAGAATCTTCACTGAAGCCCCAATTTGGCAGGATGCTTCCAGGCCTGCGTGTCAAGTTGGCTTTGCCAGAAATACAACCGTGTTGTATATCTTCCTGGCAGAGACACTTTTTAGATAGATGTTTGGTTTCAGACGTGGCAAGGGACTATAACTTGATTTTAGTAAGGTGGCAAGAGGAAGTGGGGAACAAGTTGGGCGGAAAAGAAGGTCCCAGCAGAGTATGTTCTCGTGTATTCTGGTGGGATCTTCCTTAGCGCACAATACAATACTAGTATAGATAGAATCCGTTCCACGATTTAAGCAATACGCGCAAACAGGTCATTTTCACCTGGAACATCGGGGCCAACACGGCTCTCCCCCAGATGGAAGGTCTCATATGACCTCCAGCGGCGGCGCAAGTCCTCGGGCATACTCTCAAGCGGACCCACAGTACCCATCTGCGTGCGATGTTTTTTCCAGGAAGTATCCTTTGTCTCAGTCCAGCGTTCCACATTCAGCCAGACATCAATCTCCTTTTCAGGCAAGCCAAACTTATCAAGATCTGCCCCCCGGAAGACGCTACCGCTGGGATTATGCTCATTCATCCATTCGGCCATCGCCCTCAGACCCTCGCGTGGGAAGGAAGCATAATATAGCTTGTCAGGAGCAAAAGGCGTTCCGGCTTCCGGATAACGCGCAGGATCAGCCGCCGCAAAGAAAGCCTCGGTCGCATAGTGATGAATAGCGATATGGTCAGGATGACCATAGCCACCGCTTTTATCAAACGTAATCAACACTTGCGGACGGAATTCGCGAATAATCGCGACAATCTGCCCGACAGCGGCCTCTCGATCGACACGATCAAAGGCTTTGGGATGATCGTTGTCAGCAGTTCCAGCCATACCAGAATCGCGATAACCCAGAAACCAGACATGCTGATCCTGAACACCAAGCACCTGCGCGGCGGCTCGCAGCTCGCCTTCCCGCACCTGCCCGAGGGTCTCTGGGGTAGCCAGAGCAGGATCGGCGATCTCGCCAACCTCGCCACGGGTGGCACAAATCAGACCGCCCTCAACCCCCGAGCTGGCATAGTGGAGTAAGGCCCCACTCATCCCTCCCTCATCGTCTGGATGAGCATAAATTCCAAGTATCCGCTTTGGAGTTATTGTCATACTGTCCTCCTTCAAACCTTTTTCCACTTTTCAGTGTATCATCTATAAAAATATACTGTCAATATCGATTATATTTACACTTATCCTTTAAGAATAGGAAATCTATCTACTTACGCTCTATCTTTTCTGTCTCAAATATGTTACATTTTACATAGCAGGTACATAGTAACACTTTTACCCGATGCTGCGAAGTAGCAGTGATGGCAGCTACAATCAGCCCCAAGGCAACAATGTGATTATTGGAGAAACACCCCCATGTCAAGAACAGTTTTAGATAGTGAATTAAATATCCTGGATCGGCAGATCCTGGAATTAGGATCTCTGGTGGATACCGCGCTAGGACAAGCACTCAACGCCTTAGAGACAAACGACCAGGCAAAATCGGGTATGGTCATTGAAGCGGACTCCCGGATTGATGGTCTGCGAGCCGCGATTGAAGAACATACAATTCGCCTTTTAACGCTCCAGCAACCCCTGGGAGGGAAAGATTTACGCTACCTGACGGCAGCACTGGCAATCGCAGGCGACCTTGAGCGAACCGGCGATGGGGCTGCCGGAATCGCCCAGATTATTTTACGTATGACACCTTTGCATGCCACAAAGCCTGAACCCGAACTAAAAGTGAACAGCACTCTCGCAGATGGACTGGAGCCGAAGGGCAATTCTCAGTCACACGAAGTAACCGAAACATCGATCATGCTTGGACTCCTGGAGCTGGGCGAAGAAGCCCGCCGCGTCCTGCGGGGTACGATGGAAGCCTTCAAAAGCCGAGACTCCAAACAGGCCCGGCACATCTGGGAAGAAGATGATGTTGTCGATGTACGCTATCACCTGGTTCGTCACGATCTGATGGCAATGCTGGCAGGCGCACACGCCATTCCCGCCCTGCAAAAAGATTCCCTGATCCTCCAACGCGCGACCTACCTGCTCTGGATTGCCCATAAACTGGAACGCGTCGCTGATCACTGTACAAATATCTGCGAGCGCTTGATCTTTATCATAGAAGGCGAAAATAGCATCAAACCACAACCTTAATACGTCTTCCAGGCATGATTGAAACAACGCAGAAGCCTCTGGCCGTTTATCAGCCGGAGGCTTCTGCGTTGTTTCAACTCTTTTTTCAGGAGATAGAGGTAAATTAGCTGGCGGCCTGCCAGAAGTAATTTGCCAGTTGGATATATCCTTGAGCGCTCGGATGGAAACCATCGCTGCTGATATATTCGGGATGGGCCGTTAACTGGCTATCGTGGCTATAGAGATCGACCAGCACCACCTGATACTGAGCAGCCTCGCGAGCGATCTGAGCATTCCAGTGTTTAATTTCCTGTAGCGTATGGGCCTTCTGGGAAGCTTTCTGGTTCTTAAAAGCTGGCAAGCGTGTCAGGTCAGGAAGATTTGCCATAACGATACGGGCCTGACTGTTATTTGTACGAAGCTGCGAAAGGAGGGTATTCAGATCATGCATATAGTGATCATAGGAAATACCGCCAACAAAATCATTCGCCACCAACCAGATAGTTATCAGATCAGGTGAGGTAGAGAGGGCTACGGGCAGCTCTTGATCAAGTGCTTCATGTAAGCGAATACCACTGATACCTAGATTCACCAGGCGCGATCCCCTGGACAGATGCTTTGCGATAAGCGGCACATATCCTTGCGAGCCCGGCAGACTGCTTCCAACGCCTACGGCATCCGAGGCACCTAAAGCAACATAGGTAAT
>DASSXK010000155.1:0-4470 GCA_035703945.1 Ktedonobacteraceae bacterium
AGGGTCTTCGCGGCATTGCTCGTAATCAGATCAAAGACGTTCTGGATCTCTTCATAACCGCTCATGTGACACAGGAAAAGCGCCAGTTGGGCTGCCGCCAGCATATCGCCGCGTCCAAGCGGAAACCAGGGGTCCATAATAGAGTCATGACCCAGCGAAACGTTCACTCCCATTTCCAACAGTTCTTTCACGCGTGTGATGCCGCGCCGTTTGGGATAGGTATCGAAGCGCCCCTGCAACACGACATTATCAAAAGGATTGGCGACCACATTGACACCCGCTCGCTGGAGCAGGCGCATCAGCTTAAAGGCATAGGCATTATCATAGGAATGCATCGCCGTACAATGGCTGGCCGTTACACGGCCCTGCCAGCTTTGTTCCATTGCATCAGCCGCCATCACCTCAGTGAAACGCGAAATTGGATCATCGGTCTCATCGCAGTGACAATCGATATCGCGGTTGAAGGTCTTCGCCAGTTCAAAAACATAGTGAACATCCTCGACACCCATATCGCGCGTCCATTCGTGGTGCGGGATGCCTCCCACGACATCGCAACCTAGTTCCATTGCACGACGCATCAACTCGCGACCATTGGGAAACGAGAAAATACCATCCTGGGGAAAAGCCACCAGTTGCAGTTCGCAGATATCGCGCACCTCTTCACGCAGTTCCAACAGAGCCTTCAAGGCAACCAGATTGGGATCACAGACATCAACGTGGCTGCGGATAAACAGCGTGCCCTGTGCGACCTCCCAGCGAATGGCCTCCAGTGCTCGCCGTTTGACATCCTCGTGATTCAGGGCAGGTTTGTATTCGCCCCAAATCTGAATTCCCTCTAACAGGGTGCCGCTATTGTTATAGCGCGGCTGTCCAACAGTCAAGACTGCGTCCATATGCACATGGGAATCAATCAGAGGAGGAGAAACCAGCCGACCAGCGGCATCCAGAGTTCGTACGGCTTCAGCGTTTGAAATATCAGAAGCAATTTTGACAAAGCGGCCCTCGTGTATCGCCAGGTCAACCGGTTTTTCTGAACGAGGGAGACGGGCATTTTGAATCAAGAGATCGTAGTGCATCACACCATCCTTCCCAAAAATAAAAGACTGCTCTCCTTCCAGTCTACAATCAAACAGCTAGCCATTGAAAGACACTTCCCAACGTCGCTCTCGCGCCTACTGAACGCTTGCAAGCAGGCAACTTTGGATGCCCCCCAACTGGAGCGGTGCTAGCAATTTTTCAGCGAGCTTCTCAAGCGCATTCAGTCAACGAAGTGAATGGCTTAGAATCAAAAAGGCAGATGATAAACAAATTACCATCTGCCTGACACAAATCTTTTGACTATACGAAATTTGTCCCTACTATTTCGTATTCACCTCCTGGGTATTGACCTCGTAGCGACGACCTTCCTGTCTGAGCTCAATCGGGCGCAAGATCAGGTAAGAGATAGCCGCGAAGACCACGCCAAGCTCAAAGCCGACATCGGCTTTTAACAAATGTGCGATAGGACCTGTATACACTGTCTGGAAAACACCTAGCAGCACACCAATCAGACCGATAGCCATCGACACCATTGCGGCCCAACCAATTGGCAAGCGGCGACGATTGTTCCAATCATCCACATCGTACTCTCCATGCCTGTACACAAAATGTTCCAGGATCAGGATAATCGACCAGGGACCCAACCAGTAGGCAATGACCAGCAGAAAATTTTCCAACGTACTGCTGAAATTCCCAGATCCGATCAAAGCCGCCACAATGTAGACAATTGCCCCAATCAAGGTCCAGATAGCTCGATTCACGCGCTGGAAGGTTTTCCCCAACACCTGCATTGACAGGCCAAGGCTGTAGTCATTGGGAATGTTATTCGCAATCACACTCAGGGCCAGCAGGAACAGCAGGAAAGTGCCAAAAGGACCCAGAGGCTGCAAGACCGCTGACAACAGATCACCACCAAATTTATTGGGAATCCAGGTTGTCAGGACAACACCCAATGTCTCCAGCAGGACACACGGGATGAAAACGCCCAGGAAGGTCAGCCAGAAAATTCGACTTGCCGATGTGTTCTCAGGCTGATTGACATTGTAGTCTGCCGCGTACGAACTCCAACCAGTTGCGAAGCCGTAGATCGCTCCACCATAGGACAGGAAGGCCGCGAACTCAGCAGCTCCAGCATTCTGTGTCACTACTGCATGAAAATGTGGCAGCGCAATCACCGCCAGGATCACAAAGATAATCGCCATCGGTATCCAGGCATAGCGCTCATAGCGATGGACAAACTTGTAGCCATAGATACTAACAATAGTGGTGATGATAGCAATCAAAATGATGCCGGCCCAGGAAGGGATACGCCCACCACTGAGCGCTGCCACCAGTTGTCCACCAACAATCACATTGACAGCCGACCAACCCAGGCAGGCTCCAATATTGAAGAGCGCCATAATGATCGCGCCGATCCAACCAAAGGAGAAACGCGAGATCGTCATCTGCCGCAAGCCCAGTTTTGGACCAAGAGTAGCAAAGAACGCCACTGGTAACACGCCCAACGCATTAAAGAGAAGAATGATTAAAAGACTATCCCAGAAACCCAGTCCGAATACAGGGATCGCGAGTCCGCCCAGCGCCACAGTTGAGATAACCAGGTTGGCGGAAAGCCACATCGTAAAATTGTCGAAGATTCTTACATGGGAGCGGGCTTTAGGCGAAACCCGTTCGATACCATGTAGTTCAATTCCCCTTACTTCTTCGGGAATTGTCACGGTTTCAGTATCTACGCTCATGTTCAAGCTACTCCAGATAAACTAGTCACGAATCTCTCTGGTAACAACATCTCCCCATCTGCGTATCCTTCATCACCGACGATCGGCAACAAACCATCCAGGCTTGCACTAACATATGCCTCAACGCATATAATTCAGCAAATAAAGCAAATAAATAACAATGAAATGACTTGATACCAGGTATCTACGCAGTTGAAGATTTTTCACTGAAAGTATAACATAGAGAAACTCTGCTTGCCAGTAGGATGTACTTAACTAACTTTAAATCAGTGCTGGCTCCATGATACCGCCTCTCCTGGCTTCAATACTCAACGCTGCTTCCTCTCTCAACTAAAAATGCGTTTATCGCTTTGCTCGCCAGTTCCTACCGTTTCCGGTTCTGGAGCTTTCTATGCTAGAAAACTAGAAGGTCATTTTGAATAAATTCGCCTACCTTGATTCTTGATAGAACCAGTATATTTCACACATACTATCACATTCATAACACTTAAAGAGCATCAATTTAAAAATACACGCACAAAACTATAGACGCATTGCAAAAATTTAAGTACAATGTTTATAGTCAGATACCTGTCTATCCAATCCCAGCCTGTTGTCAAACGGCAAACAGACGTATTGCATGTATAGCTTCTGCTCCCGTTTCTACATCAGGTTCGTTTCCTTAACAGGAACAAAGATGCTTATGGGGGTGAGCATGATCATACAAACCAACACAAGCTGTCATGACCCGGTGATCTAAATACATAAGACTCACAAGCAGCGAACGACGACACACCTGATTTCCTCGCAATCTTCACAGGTGAATCATTCGCTTTCATATCATTACAAAAGGAATGCGCCCCCACAAGTAATCCACAGGACGAGCAGTAAGGTCGCACATACTGATAGATGCAAATAACATGATGTAACAGTAATGTTTACCGTTTAAGGGGAAGGCACTCATTGGCAAGCTTTCTCACTGACGACAGGGTGTGTTGTCTCTTATCACTTGCAGGAAAATGCTGACAGCGGATCTATCTAAAGCGTCAGCGAGGGAAGTAGGCCCTTGTTTCCTTACAAGCTCAGCAGGAGCAAACGATTATGAGCCAGGAGAACACTACGTTGCAAATTGAACAAAAAACACTTCAAGCTCAGGATGCAAAATCGCTTCACACGATTATAGCCTCGCTTGGCTCGTATTCAACTAAGGAACAACGCCTCCATAACCTGTTAACGACATTAGTCCAGGTCACTGATGCTCAGTTGGCCTGTGTCTACGAGTATCAACAAGCACGTGAATGCCTGTTGCTCACTACATGTAGCGATCAGTTTCTTTCAATTGAATCCGAGGTCACTATTGGTCCCGGCGAGGGTTTTGTTGGCTGGTCCGCACTGACTCGTCAAAGGCTCGTCCTCTCAAAGGATGCCCAGGATGATCCACGCTTCCTGGCCAATCCTTTAGTAGATATCTCACCGCTACAAGCGGTTATAATCCTGCCTCTGGAGACCGCCGAGCATCAGTTACGCGGGGTGCTTTGTCTCCAATTTAATCATCCCCAACTCTTCACCGATCAGCATGATAGCCTTATGGAGACAGTGACGATCCTTGTCACAATGCTGATCGAACAAGCACAACTGCAAGAAACGCTGCAAGATCAGCAAACGCTTCAAACGGCACTGGCTTCGCTCAGCCAGATCAGCAGCACAGGCAAAA
>DASSXK010000413.1:0-8866 GCA_035703945.1 Ktedonobacteraceae bacterium
AGATTGGTAGTCAGGGATAACAATGAAGAAATTTAGCTGGTTGGCCGCCCAAAAAAACCACCCCGTCGCCGCCCGCTAGGAGGGATAAAGCGGTCAGACTGGGCCGCGACGGCGCGGCCGTTGAGAATGAGCTCATGCGCCACCAGCAGATCTTCAGCCAACACAACTTCGCGGTCCTTCTCCAGCGCTCGCATGGCACCCGCGATACAGACCTCACGAAAATGACTTCCCGGTTGGTGAAGCAACAATGGTGCCACCTCCACATGAAGTTCTTCATGGTACGCTGTCCCCAGGAAATGTTTGAGAAAGCGAATCGCCAGCTCAAGATCTTCAACCAGTCCGATTTCGATCAGCATATCGATTCGTCCGGGTCGATCGCGAATACGTTGATCGATCTTCTCCGGATCGTTGCTGGTTGCCAGAAGCAAGGTCCCGGCTGGATTATCCGGCGTTGCCACACCATCCAGGGTATTCAGGATCAATTGTAGTTCCTGAGGATCAGAGACAAACATTTCAAAATCTTCAACCAACACAAGCGTTGGCAAGCGGCTCTCGGCCCCGGAATGGAGGGCAACCGCAAGCTGCTGCCAGGAACTGGTCATCCGATTGCGCGGCGGGGCACAGACATAGAACACCAGCCCTCCCTGCTGCGCATGATGAGCGCCCTCAGCCTTGAGCAGTGTGGTCTTCCCGGTTCCAGGAGGTCCAATCATCAGGACCTTGCGCAGACGTGGCACATGCAAAGAAGCATAGCGCTCTAGCATCTTGGGATCAAAGATTCGGCGTTGGGCCGCAACCTGATTCAAGGTATCCTCATTGAGAACAACATCCTGAAAAGAGGCTTTTTTTATTACGTCCGCGAGATCGTCATCGCCGCCGATAATTTCAACCCGCCCATGCCGCTCTTTGCGTGCAATCGCCTCCCGAATCTCATCTAGAGCGTTCAGGAACATCAACCACTCATCTTGCCGACCGGGCGGAATAGCCACTAAAGAAGCCGAATCGCCATCATCGTTCATATAAAAGATCACAGCGATCGCTTTCCAGCCTCCACTAAAGGTGTAAGACATCCAGCCATAAGGGGAGGAAGGAACGGTGCGACGATCCTTAATGTCGGCGCGCCAGAGTAGGTCAGCCTTGAGCAGTGTATCAACCTCGCGTGTTCCCGAAATGCCCAGGGCAATCGCGGGCGGATCGAGAGGCTTCCAGCTCAAAAGTTGATCTTTGGTCGGGCGTTTACGTCGCTTTGTCTGATTGATAAGGCGATCAAGTAAAAATGGATGGTATTCAGACTGAACGACTCCCTGAGAGGGAGAGGTAAAAATCAGAGGCTCGTCCGTAAGTTCCAGCTCGGACCACAGTTTTCTGAGTCCCCGCGCAGCCAGCTCCCGTCTCAAGGCAGGCAGGTATTTTATAACTTCTTGATCATTCGACTTTTCATCACGCTTATATGGCATAAGTAATTCGCGTTCTACACGCATATTCTCAATGCTTTCCATATATCACTTTCAAGTCAGAAGCATTCAACCAGAAATAAGGCAGGAATTGCAGCTAAATGCGATCATACTATTTTATTACCTTCATTGTCAACGTCTAAATTGACAATCGAATTAAAAATCAGGAGGCAAAGAGGAATTCTAAAAAGTAAAAGCAGGGCAGATAGTCGAATATAAATCTGCCCTGCTTGAAGGAAAGCGCCAGTAACGATGCAGTTACTTGGTGTGGCGAACAAATTTGCCCGGAGCAATGTCTTTACCGTTGCCGGTTGTCGCCATGATTGGCAAGAGATCGGTATCAGGTTTCACTTCCAGGTCATTGTAGACGGCTCGTACGCCAGGGAAGGTACGCGCAATCTCGCCAACGGCATTCTTCTGCTGCGAAGTCTTGACCGAACCATTCAAACGCACTTCTCCCAAACGTGGATAGACACCGATTGGCAGATCGCGGGTGCGCTCGTCGCGTCCCAGGGCCATCGCCAGGTCCGCCGCCAGTTCATCATCGCCCAGCAGGGTGTTCTTGACTTCCAGCAGGCCCTGCATGCCCGAAATCTGATCCTGCACAATATCTGAACGCAGGGAGCTAGAGATATTGCCATCCAGATACAAAACACTGTCCAGAACACGAGCAGAGATGCCCTTCATATCGACATGCAAAGGCGTGAAGTCAAAGAGCAAGGAATCAACTTCCTTCTGCAAGTCTTTGTCCGAGCGGAACGGCGGAAGCGCCGTCAGCACCGCATCAGGGATGGTAATTGTGACCTTGCCATCGCCGACCGAGGTGAGATAGTTGCGGCTGATCATGACCGCGTGGGCAGATTTCAAGTGCTCGGCAATGATGTAAGCCAGTTCGCCGGTCTGAGGATGAACGGCCACAGTCCGTAGCAGGCCCTTATCAGAAAAGCCGGCACGCTCAACCGTGCTTTTGTTATCAAGCTTCACGCCATTGGTCGGAGCAGACTCCTCAATATCTTCCTTCGTGGCATTGATCAGCACCCCATCGGCGGTTGCGCTGTCGGTCACACGGTAGGGAAGCTCTGTTACGCGACCAAATAAGCGGCTGGCCTTCACTCCCATATGGGTCAAGCACAATGTGGCGGGATCGAAAATCGCATAGACAAGCGTCCCCTCTTCCCCATCGGCATAATGTATTTTGCCACCGAAATGAAACTTCTGCATTTCGGAAATTGGCGTCGATTCAAGCATCTTATTCGCCTCTTTATAAAAGAATAACAAAAAATAGAGCGGCACTATTGAAAAATGCCTGGTTCCAAAACAGGAGTGTAGCATTTTATAGGTATTCCTGACAAGCAGGACATATTTTTGGGTCTCCATCCTTCCGGGGGAAGGGAGGGGAAAAAATCGTAAAAAGCTGAACAAGCCACTTGTCCTTCGTTAGATGTGGTATCAAGAAAAAACTCCAAATCGAAACGAGGACAAGTGATGCCATCCCAGGATATCATAGAAAGCCAGTCGTGTGGAGCCCAAGAACAGTCACAAGGGATTCTCATCCCACTGGATCTGCCTGAGTTTGAGATCCTCTGTCAAGAGATCCAGGCAGACGGAAGCATCTGGGTGCAGGTCAAAGCGGTCACGGACCGACAACGATGCCCCAGATGTGGGAGCATCTGCGTGAAAGTGCATGACACGCGTGCGCGGGTCAAAAAAGATCGGACGCTGGGTACGCATGGTGTGTGGCTCATCGTCCTCAAACGTCGTTTTCGCTGTTTCACGTGTCAGCGACCTTTTACTGAAGCCGATCAGGCATGTGGGTGCTACAAACGGAGTACAAAACGGCTGCGAGAGCATCTGGCTCTCCAGGCCCAGAAATCTCCCATCGCACAGATCGCTCACGAAGCCGGGGTGGGCCCACGGTTCGTGCAGGAATGTTTTGCGGCGTCGATGGAAGAAAGGCTTGTCAGGCAAGGAAGGAGCATAGATGAGTCTAGCATGTTACCGACGCCCCGCTTTTTAGGGATTGATGAATTTGCGCATCGAAAGGGACATCACTACGACACGATCCTCTGCGATCTGGAGCAGCGCACGGTCCTTGAGGTCAGCGCCGGACACAAGCTCGAAGACGTTCAGAAGCTGTTGGAACGCCTGGAGAACCCGGATGAGGTCGAAGCGGTGAGTATGGATATGAGCGCCTCATTTCGCCCGGCGGTGCAGTTGTGCTTGCCCAAGGCTCAAATTGTCGTGGATCATTTTCATGTGATCCAGCATGTGATGAAGGCGGTGAAGAAAATTGTTTCGAGTTGGGCTCACAAGAAAGAGGGAAAACCCTTGCTAGAGGGCAAACAGCATCTCTTCCTGAAGGCTCAGGAGGACCTGACCGAAGCCCAAGCACAGGAGCGCCGCGAGATCGGGGGCGAGCTTCCCCTGCTGGAGGCCGCCTGGCAGCTCAAAGAAGCGCTACGCACCTGGTATGCCACGTCAACGGTTGAGACCGCAGCGGCAGGACTCGATGCCTGGATCGAGCAGGTGCAAGCCAGTGAATGCGATCCCTTGCGCAAAACCCTGTCCGCCTTTGTGAAATGGAGACAGGAAATCCTGGCGTTTTTCCAGTTTCTGCCCACACGGATTTCCAATGGATTTGTGGAAGGCAAAAATAATCGGACCAAGGCACTGATGCGTCAAGCCTATGGCTATCGTAATCGCCAACACCTCCGCTTGCGGATTTTGTTGGGCAATGCGCTCTGACTTTTGGGGATCTTTCCCCCGGAAGGACGAAGAGCCATATTTTTAGCCATCTCATCTCTGACAGCTTTATTATACAGTGTCTCAGCCACTTCCGACCACTCAACAACTAATATTCTCTGTAAGCCAGGCCATCAATCCTCAAGCAACTAGGCTGAAACCGGCTGACGAGGACTATCCACACCGAAAATTGTCTCCAGGGCATCGGGTGCAAAGCGGGCGACTATCTCCTCGGTAATTGAGTTATAGCGGCAAATTTCCCCAAACAGACTGGCACTGGGACGAGGGATACGGCGCTGGGTAGCCCGGTCCAACTCAATTAAGCCAAATTGCACGCCCCAACCTTCGTTCCATTCAAAGTTATCTATCAGCGACCAGTGCAGATAGCCACGCACCGGAATACCATCCTGGATGGCCCGATGAATCATCGCCAGATGCTCCAGGATGGCCCTGGGACGACGATCGTCCACCGCATCGGTAAAGCCATTTTCAGTGACATAGATAGGCTTGTTGCCACGTGTACGTCGATATACATCCTTCAGGACGCGATAGAGTCCTTCGGGATAAATCTCGCCGAAGTTTCCCTCCAGGCCAGGATCATTGCGAACGGAATTCTTACGTATAAAACGTCGTCCAAACAGCTCGCCAGGTCTTGTTGGATCGAAACGTACCAGGTCACGTGTATAATAGTTTACCCCATGATAGTCACGAGCCCCCGAGGCATGAGGAATCGGCTTCGCCAGCAGATTGAAGGGAAAAGTTAAACGTCCCCGCTCACCCGCCTGCAAAGCGGCCCAGACAAAACCATTCTCCTGAATACCAGCCACAGCGCTATCCAGAGGCGAGAATCCAGAGGCCGCATCAAACAGATGATAATGCAAGCAATAACCAATCTGGGCCTGCGGCTGCAAGCGCCGAATCGCATAAAAAGCCTGCACATGCGCGTACATCAGATTGCGCATCACCTGGACCGCCAGCAGCAAGCTCTGTTCACCGGGCGGAAAATGGCCTTGCTGATACCCCATAATGGCGTAGATGTTGGGCTCATTGATTGTCAGCCAGAAATCGCAGAGATCGCTCAGGCGACTCACCACATATTCCACGTAACGCACAAACAGGGCAATATTCTCCTCGCGTACAAACCCTCCTCGATCGCTGAACCAGAGCGGATCAGTAAAATGGTGCAGGGTTACAACAGGCTTTATATGACGGCGGTGCAGATCTGTCAACATCTCACGATAGCGATCAATTGCGGCACTATCCCATTGTCCCGCTTGTGGCTCAATTCGGCTCCATTCGATACTCAAGCGCAGGGCATTGTTTTCCATTTGTTCCGCCAACTGGAAATCTTTTTCGGCTGTCTGCCACCAGTTGACGGCCTGACCAGAACGCTCGCCCGTCAAAATGTGCTGCTGCTCTTCCCAATGATGCCACTGGTTATTGGTATTTCCACCCTCGTATTGATGCGCCGAAGATGCCGTCCCCCAAAGAAATCCCGTCGGAAATCGTAGAACACGCTGCTTTGCCATTCCTGTTAGACCCTACCCTTCTGAGGATTGCAGCCCGCACACTCATCGTACGAGACTGGTCGAGGATTTATTGGATATTGTACCATGAGACTTGAAGACGTAAAAGAGGAAGCAAACGCCGAAGAGCTTAATACGATTCCAGACATTTAAGGGAGATATACTCAAACAGGTCTACCAGGAGTCAATTATATGAACAAAGAAGCCCGACTGTTACGCGTAGGTGTTCTCGGCTGCGGCCCCATTTCACAGGCGGCTCACTTTGAGAGTTGTCGCCGCGCCCGCAATGCCCGACTCTACGCCATCTGCGATCAGGCCGAAGACCTCTTAGAGAACATGGCAGCCATTCACCAACCGGAGGTCACATATCGGGATTATGATCAGATGCTGGCCGATCCGCAAGTAGAAGCGGTCATCATTGCCATCGCAGACCAGTTCCACGTAGAAGCCACGCTAAAAGCTCTCGTGGCAGGCAAGCACGTACTTGTTGAGAAGCCGCTCGGAGTCGGCGTTGAGGAGTGCGAGAAGCTGCGTACAAAAGTACAAGAAACAGGCCTGGTGCTACAGGTGGGGAATATGAAACGCTTCGATCCAGGAATCGCCTTTGCCCGGAATTTCAGACAGCAAGAGCTGGGGCAGATGCTGGCCCTCAAAGCCTGGTACTGCGACTCAACCCACCGCTACACAGAAACAAACAACCTGCAACCCATCCCTGTTACAAGCACATACGCAAAGCGTCCGGAAGGCAATCCCAAAGCGGATAAACGTCGCTACTATCTGTTAGGACACGGCAGCCATCTTGTGGATACAGCTCGCTTCTTAGGAGGTGAGATTGTCCGTGTTCAGACCCAACTCGTTGAGAAATTTGGGGCATACTGCTGGTTTGTCGCGGCGGAATTTGCCAATGGCAGCGTGGGACAACTTGATCTTACAATGGCGGTGCGGATGGACTGGCACGAAGGCTTCCAGATTTATGGAGAGTTCGGCAGCATGCTCGGCAAGATCTACAATCCCTGGTACTTCCGCTCTAGCGAGGTCGAATGTTTTTCTGAACGAGATGGACAGTATCACCGTGTGCTCGGGGCCGATGCTCACGTCTACAGGCTACAGCTAGAAGGTTTTGCAGATACAATCCTCCATAACATTCCAGGTCAGGCGGCAACAGTCGAGGATGGGCTGGCAGCGGTACGGACTCTCGTTGCAATTTCCCGCTCGGCAGAAAGCGGCGAATGGGTCCAGGTCGCAAACGTTACAGGAGATATCTGATGCAGATTGGGATTTTTGCCAAAACCTTCCCGCGCCCAACCATCGAAGAAATATTTGATGCCGTAGCACACCACCAACTGGACTGCGTTCAGTTCAACATGTCCTGCGCTGGCCTGCCATCGCTGCCAGATCGGATTGAAACGGCGATTAGCTCGCATATCCGCGCCTCTGCAAAAAGCCGGGGAATTGCACTTGCCGCCGTTTCGGGCACCTATAACATGATTCATCCCGATCTACAGATACGCGAAGATGGTTTGAAGCGACTGCGTGCCCTGGCCTCAGCCTGCCGGGCAATGGGAACCGAAGTGATTACGCTCTGCACTGGCACACGCGATCCCCAAAATATGTGGCGCTGGCATCCTGACAACACATCTCCCCAGGCCTGGAACGACCTGCTCCATTCGATGGAGGCAGCCCTGCACATCGCCGAGGAAGAGCAGGTCATCTTCGCGATTGAACCAGAGCAGGCAAACGTTGCCAATACAGCCGTCAGAACGCGTGAGCTGCTGCGTGAGATGAGGTCTCCGCGCCTCAAGGTCGTCTTCGATGCCGCCAACTTGATAACAGGCGAGCAAGGGCAGCAAGCTATCCTGAACGAAGCATTTGCCTTACTCGGCAAGGATATCATCATCGCCCATGCTAAAGATCGTGACAGGGAAGGAATGTTCCGAGCAGCCGGAGAGGGCATCCTGGATTATACCCATTACCTCACCCTCCTGCAAGCGAGCGGTTTTGAGGGGCCGATCATCCTGCATGGGCTTGACGAAAGACAGGTGGCTGGCTCGCTCCAGTTTTTAAAGGATAAGCTTGCCGCAAAAAAGAGGCCAGGGTTTTTACAATCCTGACCTCCTTAGAACGCTACAAACGCGATTACTCGCGGATGGCTCGTGGTGGCAGCGGGCGAACCAGCGGACTCATCACAGGCAGATCCTTCTTGCCACGTGGGAGGCGCTGACGCACCAGGTAATTTGGAGCCTGGGCCAGGTCGCCCTTCTCCAGAGTTACACCATCGCCAAAGCGATTGAAGAACGACAGCTCGAAGTTCGGTGTCTCACCCAGCGCACCGTGAGGGCAAACCTCAACACAGTCGCCGCAGAAGATACAGCGGTCAAGTGCGAAGGCGTAACGCTTCAACGAACGCTCGGCCATCATCAGTGAGCCGGTCGGGCAGACCTGAACACAGGCACCGCAGGAAACACAGTCGGTATCATGCAGGCTGACGTTGAACGGTGTCGAAACGATCGTATCGAAGCCCTTACCAAACATACCGTAGCAGTCAGGTCCAATCACATCGTGACAGACGCGGACACACTGTGTGCAGTTGATACACTTGTTTGGATCGCGCAGGATAAAGCTATGGGATAGATCAACCTCATAGTCGTGATAGTCGCTCGGCTCACCATCATGGAAACGGTTATCCGCCAAACCATGCTCGATACTATATTTCTGCAAGTCACACTGACCAGCGGCCGGGCAGGCGCACTGGAGACAACGGCCAGCTTCACGCTGGGCCTGCTCGCGGATGTAACCCATCTCAATTAGCTTGAAATTGCGCTCACGCTCTTCGTAAGGCAACATCGGCATCTTGACCTTAGGCTCAACCGGCTTGTAAGGAACGATATCAAACAGATCGGGTTTGCGCTCCTCAAGCTCCAGGCGGCGAGCAACTTCAGTCATATCCTCGCCAGACAAAAAGGCATGAATCGAACGGGCGCCAAGTTTACCTTGAGCAACACACTCGATGATGGTTTTTGCCCCCATCTGAGCGTCACCACCAGCAAAGACGGCATGACGATCGGTCATAAAGTTGTGTGGGTTGGTTTGAAGCGTTCCCCACTTAGTCCATTTGACGCCAGACTGCTCGTCCAGAACCTGCTT
>DASSXK010000174.1:0-6707 GCA_035703945.1 Ktedonobacteraceae bacterium
CGATCTCTAATTATCGATTGGCCTGCTATTTAAAGACACTTCCCAACGGCGCTCTCGCGCCTACTGAAGGCTTTCTAAGCAGCCAGCTTTGGAAAGCTTCAGGTTAGATCGTTTCTGGCAACGTTCTTCCTGGCTTCTCAAACGTCTTCAGTCAGCGAAGTGAATGGCTTGTTGTGAAGCAGTCCTTGATAGAGTTTCATCAGGTGTTG
Source organism: Ktedonobacteraceae bacterium (assembly GCA_035703945.1). Classification (GTDB taxonomy): domain Bacteria; phylum Chloroflexota; class Ktedonobacteria; order Ktedonobacterales; family Ktedonobacteraceae; genus DASSXK01. The sequence continues at coordinate 210 of DASSXK010000174.1, forward strand.
TCCGTAGTTTTGCCAGCCGCTGCGGGCCTCTATCTGCGGCACCTCCTGGGGACTAAAGCGGTACGCTCGCGTTTGAATCGCGATGCAGGCTTGAATAAAACTTTCACGACTGGCCGGATTGTAGGTTAAAGCCGCCTGGGCCGGTAGGAGATCGCGAAAGCGCGGAAGATCAGGTGCGATGATGCTGCGTTCATAGGAAAGTGCCAGCAAGGCTTCTTCGAGCGAGCCCGCCAGGTAGGCTTGCTGATGAGGCAGCACAATCACATTGCAGGCTCCCATATAGACGGGAATATCTTCTTTGCGGGTCAGCCCCAGAAACAGGTGAATCCCCTTCAATGTCGCGGCATATTGGAGCACCTTCTTGCCGAGTGGCGCATCTCCCGGTGTGCCCACCAGCAGCAGTTGAGGCGGTAGGAGATAGACCGGGTCGGTTTGCAGCCTGGGGAGGCGGTTGCTCATCTCCTCAAAGGTTTCCAGCAGGAAGAGGATCTCCTGCTCGGTATGGGCATAGGTGAGGCAGAGATACACGTAGCCAGCTCGCTCCGGAAGTCCCAATTTTTTGTGCGCCTTATCACGGTTCAGCGGCTTGCTGTAATAGCCGCGATAGCCTGGAAGTGACAAGGATTGGGCGTGGGCTTGCAGGCGCTTCTCATGGTAAATCTGCTCGGGATGGCGGGCATTGGTAATAATCAGCTCGCTTTTGCGCAGGATGTGGCGTTCAAACAAACGGCGACTACGGAAGCGCAGACTTGTTGAACTCTGCCACCAGCCGCCGGTATCGGTTGTCACAATCCGCAGTCCCAGCCTGCGGGCACACCACAAACGTATCTGTAGATTCAAGCGTTGAGGGTAGGTCAGATTAAAAGCGCCTGCCCGGTAAAAATGAATAATTCCGATCGCTTCTTTGCGGTAGGATCGATGTTGCCACAGCCAGAGCAGCGGCAAGTTTGCCTTGATCGGTGTGCAGCAGATTCCCTGAGCGATCATAGCGCGAATCAAAGGACTGCCTGTAAGGTCAAATGTACCGGAATGGACAAAGAGCAAGGGCAAGCGGCTGGCCACAATCTCCTTTGGGGCGTGTTGCAACAGGCACCAGCGTTGCCAGAAGTGTCCCCAGGCCTCTGCCCGAGCCATGGCGGTGCGTAGGAGTTCATTGTGATCCTCCTGGGCTAGCCGCTGCAAAGGCTGCTGGATACAAAACAGGAAGATCCAGTTGAAAAGCTCCCTTATACACCAGCGCAACTCACGATACGCTTGGCGCTGCGACAAGAACCCTTTTTTTAGTTGTAGCTCGTATTCCAGCAGGACCCGTGAACGGCCTTCCCAGTAGGCCTTGCCTACAAAATATGGTTTTTGCAGCCTGCTTGCTGGACAGCGATGAATCACAATCGCGCCTGGCTCATACCAGACCTTGCAGCCGGACTGATGGAGGCGCTGGCATAGCTCTTCGACTTCCAGGCTCCAGGGAAACTGTATGCGTTTGCTCAAGAGCGGCGAAAAAGCTCCCAGCGCCGTCAGCAGCTCCCGTCTGACCGAGAAATTGCAACTGCTGAAGCTTTCCAGTGGTTTCAGAGGAAAGCCTTTGTGTGCTGGAGCATACTGGCCCAATGCCGAAAGCATCTCATCCTGGAGCCAGTGTGGCCGGGACATTTCCCAGCGAAGTTCGACCTTGCCGCCAATCGCATCCGCCCCTGTTTGCACATAGGCCTGCTGAAGGCTGGCCAGAAAATGGGGATCGGCGACCGCGTCATCGTCCATAAAAACGACGATCTCGCCTCTCGCAACCTCTAATCCCAGTTTCCGGGCCTCGGAGAGATCATTGTGCTTTTGTGAGAGGCAGCGCACATTCCAAATCTGCTCGGGCGCGTTTTCGTTGCTGGTGCCGGCTTTCAGATAGTGCTGGACCGCTGCCAGCGTTCCGTCGCTGGAATGATTATCGACGACAATCACCTCGAATTGTGTATAAGGAAGCGTCTGGCGGCGCAGGCTTGCCAGGGCCGATAGGATAAGTGAGCGTCGGTTATAGGTGCACAGAATCACGCTGAAGCCCGGCCTGGAGCTACTCCCGCCCGGCTGCACTGAGGCACGACTTTTAATGGGTTGTTGATTATAAGCTTGCGTTGACATACGAATCCTCGATTGAGAGAGACTAGGAATGGAGATAGCGGTAGCAGAGTGCCATAGAACTGGTCGCCGCGAAAATCTGGGCGCTGGCACTGGCAATCGCGGCCCCCATAATTCCCCAATAGTAAACCAGAGGGATTGCCAGGACCAGCGCCAGCAAGGCCGCGATTGTTCCCAAACGGGCTTGTATACGCTTGCTCTCCTGGCGTACAAGCAGCGTCAGGCTGATAGTCGAAATGCTCCCAAAGGCAGCGGCGACCAACAGGATGCGGAAGGGCAGGATCGCATCTTTGAAGTCTGCCCCAAAAGCATTTTCAATCAGCCAGGGGGCCAGAAAGGCGATAACGAGACAAATCGTAAGCGTAATCAGTGTCAGATAGAGCGTTGTTTTATAGAAGGCGTCGCGAATATTTTTATAACGTTGACCAGGCAGGAAATGCAAAATAAGTGGCAGGATCGCAACTGAGAGCAGAAGCGGGGCCAGCTCCATCACTTGCAGACTGATCGACGTTGCCAGGAGATAGTTGCCCACTTTAGCGGTGGAATAGAGATAGACAACGATCAAAACTTCCACATGCTGCCAGACAACCACATCCTGGAGAAAGAGTCGAAACGAGCTATACAGGCCGCGTTTCAGCCGCTCCTGGAGAAATGGTCCCGGCGTGAGAGCCTTTTCAAGCGGCAATAAACGAATAACCGAGATCAAAGCAACGATCAGCGTCAGAATACTGGCGGTCGCTGAGGCAAGCAAGAGAATTGAGATTTGCTCGAATTGAATTTGGATCGCCAGAATGACCATGAACAGGTTGATAAAAGCTCCAAAAAGGTGCAGGACCGCTAGAATATCAAAACGCTTCAGCGAACGCAGGGTTGCGCTGGCTACTCCACTTAGCAGCATTGGGGGAGCAATCAGGCCTGCCACCAGTAATGGAACAAGCGGAATCGTGTGAAAGAGCAAACGCGAGCAGAGAAACGCCAGCAGAATATAGACCAGCCCATAGCTCACAATGTTGCGATATTGTCTGTGCCAGACAAGATAAAATATACCCGCAACCAGCCTGGGCGATTCATGGCTTTGCGTTTCTGTAATATGCCGGTTGGTCAGAGGCGAGACTCCCACGCCAACGGCTGGCAGAGAGACGGTTGCTAACCAGCAAACCAGCATATAGATGCCAAATCCGGACGGACCAATCGTGCGTGCGATCAGAATCGAGGTGCCGAAATTTGCCAGCATGGCACAGATCGTGGTGCTGAGTCGCCAGAAACCCGGTCGAACCACTTCTTTCTGCGGTATTACCGGGCGACTGGCAGTTATGTGCAAAGGCTGTAGATTTCTGTCCTCACCATCTACCATCTTCCCCACCTTCTCTTGCCTTCCTTTCCAGCCTTTTTTCAGCCTGGATTCTCTCCTTATTACACTCAAGCGCAAATGTATTTCGGCATTCTTGATAAGTATGCCACGGAAACGATGACAAAACTGGTAGGAAGATGGTTGTAAAAGGGTAACATCTGTTCTCTGTTTGTTAAGGGTTGAAAAAGTAAAATCTACACCGCCTGACAGATACTGTCTGGCAATACGTACGTTCCTTGACTCTTCTGCTTGAATTGTCGTTAGCAGAAATGCCTTGCAGATCCTTTTCATCCGAAAACCCTGCCATCTAGACGAAGACTTAATTATAAAGCGGTAGCGCCCTTCTACCGATGTTGAGTGAAGTAGGCTGCATTTTCTTAACCTGATTGTGCCAGTCTTAACCTGATTACAACCAGATTACCGTGTCTAATTTTGTATCATCTTGTATCATGAAAAGTGCCGGTAGGCGTTTCGGACCGTTCAATGGTTCAGTTCTGGCGCTCTGTGTGACCCGTGGCGGATGTGTGGAAAGAGTGAGGTGGTAGAGGGTGGATTTTATCAACAGCCGAGAGCAAATGCCGGTGCGCTCTGTGGCCCATATAGATGCTTTGGCTAATCAATCCGAACAACTGGCGGTCCTCTCGATTCAAGCGCAGAGAGGGAGTATGGAGGCCCTACAGTCCGTTGCCAGACGGTTGAGTCAGAATATTCGGCGCAGCGATTATATCCTCCTTGTAGAGACTATTTGTACCGTGGTGCTGGTTGGCGCGAGTTTCTCCGAGGCCGAGATCGTTGCTCGTCGTTTGAGTAAACTCTTAATCTCGATTGAGTATGACTTGCAGATCGTTGCCGGAAGTGCAGCACAGACGTTATTAGATCAACTTGTATCATCCAGTGCTCTTCGTGTTGGACAAGGTGATGTGCTCCCCGAAGCACCGGTTGAAGTGGAGGATGGAGAGCTGCTGGACACCCTGCCCTATCTGGCGTTTCTTTCCAGTTATCCTTCACGCCGCCTGCTGCATCTTTTCCCTTATGAGCTGGCCTGTCACTATCGCTGCGTGCCCGTGGGAGCCGAGCGTGGTAGCCTGACGATTGCGACGCAGCGGCGTTTGAGCCTGGATGTGCTCTCCCATTTTGGCAAGGTGACGCAACGTGGAATTTTTCAGGTGAGATGTGAGACTGGCATCATCAATGATGTTCTCCAGTACTGGCAGCAACTTGAGCCCCGCCTGCAATCGGAACGCTGTTGAAGGCCGGGATTGGTTCCCAATGTAGATGCGCTGAAGCTTCCCGATACAAGAGATTCTCAGGGTTGTGGTGATGGTGGAAGGAAAAAGAACTATGCGAAAAGTGGTGATGATTGGTATTGACGGATTGGATGCCGATCTCTTACGCGTCTATGGGCCCGCGCTTCCTAATTTGAGACGGTTGATGCTGTCTTCGCCTTTTCTTGATCTGACATCCTGTTTTCCCCCTGATGCCAGGACTGCCTGGGGATCAATCTATACCGGTTTAAATCCCGCCCGACATGGTGTGCTGGGATTTTCTGGCGATACCGAAGGGCAACATTTGCCCAGGGGTCGAACATTTTGGGATCTGGCTAGCAAGGCTGGCAGGCGCGTGTGTATTTTGAATCCCTCGCTGGCCTGGCCGGCCTGGCCTGTCAATGGTTTGTTGCTTGCGACCTCGCCCAGGGACTCGCAGGTGCATATCTATCCTGAGCAGACGACGTTGGCTGAAGATTTCCCGCTTTTACCCCGTCTGGCTGGCTTGCCTGAGCCAAAGCAGTTGGAGACCTTCTATGAAAGTCTGCTGGATGTGACGTTAAAGCAGTCTGAGGCGGCTCTGGCACTTCTCAGACAGGAAACCTGGGATGTCTTTTCACTTCAACTGGATGCGCTGGATCTAGTTCAGCACTACTACTGGCGCTACAGCGATCCTGGCGATCCTGACTATCCCGGTCGCAATCAATTTTCCTCTGCGATCCGACAATTTTATCACCTGTTGGATAAAATTGTCGGTAGTGTTCGCTCGTATATGCCCAGAAATGCCGTCCTGATGGTAGTTAGCGGGCATGGGCATGGCCGAAGCAGCTCGCAGCAGTTACACCTCAATCGCTGGCTGCAAACGCAACATTTACAGAAAACCCGCTTCGGCCTGCGTCGTTTCCTCTCCGCGCCTTACATGCGCCTGAAACTGAAGCAGCGACTAATCGAGTTCCTGTTAAAGGTGCAACTTCCGGCAAGTGCCGTTCGCTTGATTACGCCTGAGCGCAGCTCTGCTTCGATTCTGGAAGAGACCAGCGCTCTCCTTGATCCAGAGGCCACGCTGGCCAGAAGCATGAGCCTGCTTGATATGAACGCTTTTGGGGGCATCTCCTTTTCTAAGGAGCGGATTCAGGCTCATGGCCGTAACTACGAGGATGTGCGCGAACAGGTGCAACGGGAACTTGGGGAGCTAAAGCACAATGGTCGTGCTTTGGTTCGCTGGGTCAAAAAGCGAGAAGAACTGTATGCCGGATACTATCTGGAAGATTATCCCGACCTGCTTTTTGAGCTACAAAGCGACCTGGCAGTTGGGGACGAACTCTATGCGCCGTTGCTGGGGTCGCAGCTTGCACACTATTTTGTCTCCGGAAGTCATCGCAGATATGGAGTGTTTCTGATAAATGGGGTGCCCGAAGGCATGAGCGCACTGGAAATCGAGGGAGATCCGGATATTATGGATGTGACTCCAACGCTGCTGAGCCTGTTGGAGATAGCAGGCGCCCGGCTTGATGGTCGAGCGCTCCTGCAACCCAGCTAATTACGCTACAGAAGTCGTCATTTTTTGTCTAACAGGATTGTTCAAGAGATGTTCTTCGGCTTCCGCTGCATACATCACCCGACGCAGATTAATTAAGGCCGACTGGATGCGTTTTTTCAGGGTATTTTCTGATGTGTGCAAGGTGTGGGACATCTCAGGCAGTGTCATCCCGTTATAGTAGTGCAGAATGACAACGACGCGTTGCTTCGTTGGTAGCT
>DASSXK010000249.1:0-4544 GCA_035703945.1 Ktedonobacteraceae bacterium
AATCTCGATACTGAAAAGAGTGAATCGGTCAACTGATTCTACTATGTTAGTCGTAAACAATCAGGAAAATCTCGAACAGAATGAGGGCAAAAAGCTCGAAAATAGGGAGTAGAGAAAAACTGGAGTCGGAGGAGTAGCTGAGTAAGTATCCAGCTAGACTCCTCCATAGCAAGCGTTGGTGTGGCTTGAAGACGCAGGGGGGCTAGATGCCCATGACGTCAACAAGTTCCTTAACGGCGGCAGCGGATTTGTTCAGCAAAGCACGCTCGTTCTCATCGAGTTCGATCTCGATAACCTGCTCAACACCTTTGGCACCAAGTTTAGCTGGCACACCGACAAACAGATTGTTCAGGCCATACTCACCCTGGAGATAGACGGCACAGGGCATGATCATCTTCTTATCAAGCAAAATAGAGTCAACCATCTGCAAGACCGAAGCGGAAGGCGCGAAGTAGGCGCTACCCGTTCCAAGCAACTTGACGATCTCGGCCCCACCATCGCGGGTACGCTGGACAATCTGCTCGATCCGCTCAGCCGAAATAAGCTGCGAAATAGGCACACCAGCAACCGTACACATACGTGCAAGCGGCACCATCGTATCACCATGACCACCCAGAACATAGGCCTGGACATCGCGAACCGAGGCATTGACTTCTTGAGCAATAAATGTGCGGAAACGAGCGGTATCCAGCACGCCAGCCATACCGATGACACGTTCGCGGGGGAAGCCGCTTACATGGTGAGCGATATGCGCCATCGCGTCCAGCGGATTCGTGACAACGATCAGAATCGCGTTGGGCGAATACTTAACAACCTGCTCTGTTACCTGGGTCACGATCTCCTGGTTCTTCTTGACGAGATCGTCACGGGTCATTCCGGGCTTGCGTGGGAAACCAGAGGTAATCACCACAAGATCGGAATTGGCGGTATCGGCATAATTATTCGTGCCAGTAACCAGGGAATCATAGCCGAGTACGGGACCAGCCTGGAGCAAATCAAGAGCCTTACCCTGAGGCATGTTAGGAACAATGTCAAACATCACTACATCGGCGTAGTCACGTTCGGCCAGGCGTTGTACCAGCGTACTACCGACAAACCCGGCTCCAACAACGGTTATTTTACTTCGCATTGATCTATCCTTTCAGCCAGGCAGTGAAAGAGAGCATACAGCCGTAAAACGGCCCTCACCTCACTGACCCTGAGACAAATACCATTCCGACAGGACTATCTGCGTACCTGCCGGTCTCCGCCTATTGTATGCTTTAATGGCCCGCCTTGGCAACGGCCCCATTAATCTACCAAAACTCACCCGAAGAAGTAACAAAGATCCATAACCCCTTCCCAGAAACACACATAGGACTGTAAAGGACTTCGCCGCAGGCGACACAGACGGCAACTTCCAGCAAGGAAACAAACTACAACCTTGCGGCTAATCTCCAGATACTTCAGAAAACTCGCAGATAAGGGCTTGACAAGCGGCAAGCATTGGAGTAATATAGCACTCGCAACGGCAATGCTGATAGCGAGCCAATGCAGATTGGGGTGTCGTTCAACGGTAGGACTACCGACTCTGGATCGGCCGATTGGGGTTCGAATCCCTGCACCCCAGCCAGGGAGAGGCTACAACCTCTCCCTTTTTTTATTTCTCCCTTACTTCTCCTTGTTTGTACAGCTATCCCATTATTTATCTGAAAAGCCAGCAATAACTCTATTCAACCCACTTAAATTGAAATACATGTATACATCACTCACAAACTAAAAGTCTATAACAAATGAAACGTCATCGCCCTATTATGCGTACTGATCAAAGAAACAGGTATTTTTTGCCAGATACGGGGGGTAAACTGGATCTACTTACCCCTGAGTTTAACCAATGAGCGAAGAGCCTTCCAGCGCGACAGGGAAACGATTTAATAAATAGGGATGCAGACAGCTACCGCAGCAATACAACAGTACCGATTAAAGTCAATACGGATCAATTTACTGTTACAATAACAGAATCTCAATATTCTCAGCAATTATAAATTGTTCCCTTCTAGTCAAACACCTAGTTTCCAATAAAGAGCGAGAAAAAATTCATGTCTTCAGATCCACACCAGATTGAAAAGTGGCGTCACGATGTGATGGTAGCATCACGTTGGTCGCGTAGAAGAGATATACCTCTGGCAATTCTGGCCTGGGCGGCCGTTGCCGCCATCATTTTCTGGGCAATGGGACATATTATTAGCTCCCTGTTGCTGCTCCTGATTGCCTCAATCCTGGCCTATGCCCTGACACCGGCCGTAAAACTCTTGCAACGTATCATGCCAAGACCCATCGCAATTGGGATTGTTTACTTGATTGTATTAAGTGGCCTGGGTGGCCTGGTATACCTGGTAATCACAACATCTATAGACCAGGTGAGTTCATTAGCACGTTTCCTTCAGCACTTGCTGGGACCCGAAGGTAGCAAACAGCTCGCACCGTTAGTCGGAACACTTAAGCGTTTCGGCATCAGTCAAAGCCAGTTAGATGGTTTTGGTCAGCAGGTCCTCACGCAGGCGGAAAACGTCGCGACCAGCGCGGTCCCCATTCTAACAGGTTTCTTTAGTTTCTTACTGGATACGATTCTGGTCGCTGTCATCAGCATCTACTTGCTTGTAGATGGCGGTCATATAACAAGCTGGTTACGTCGCAATATGCCGCTGTCGCAGCAAGCACGTACAAATTTCTTGCTCGATACGCTCCAACGGATCGTTGGCGGCTATATTCGCGGACAATTTTTGCTGGCCGCGCTGATCGGGGTGCTGGTTGGAGTCGGGATGGCTATTTTCCAGGTACCTTATGCTGTCCTGCTGGGTGTGCTGGCCTTTGTGCTGGAATTTATTCCGGTGCTGGGAACGCTCGTCTCCGGTGCGATCTGTGTCTTGATTGCCCTGACCGTCGGCTGGATCACCGCTCTGCTGGTGCTGGCCTATTTTGTAATTGTGCATATCGTCGAGGGTGACATCGTTGGACCACGTATCGTTGGACAGGCAATTGGCCTGCACCCGATTGTCTCGCTGGTCGCTTTGGTGGCGGGCGGTGAACTTTTCGGAATCTGGGGGGCGCTTTTCGCCTCTCCACTGGCCGGGGTAATACAAGCCCTGATCGTGGCACTCTGGACCGAATGGCGTGAGACCCATCCCAGCCAGTTCCGCCACAACAATCTGGTTGAAAACGTCATTGGCAACACGGTTGATACTCTCACAAAATCGGGACCGGAGGACGTGAATAGCAGTGAAGCAGCAGATATAGATCCTGAACCGGAGCACCCACATCTGCTCTTCACTTCCCCCACGGGAGAGCTGGTGAATGACGCGTCCGCGCCACCCGTTGAGGAGCCCGAAGAGGAGCCGGAAGACAGAAAACCTACCAGGATTGGACCTTACCGATCGACGCCGGACCGCCCTGAGGCCTGAGTTCTCTCTTCCTTGCGCTAGAGACCCGACAATGGCTTGTTTTGCTCGCCATTGCCGGGTCTCTTCATAAGATATGCTACAATACAAAAAGACCAACAGTGGTCTCTCGCTACGGGCAAATGAAAAACTATGGGCGAAAAACAGGCACGCTTCTGCCATATCTGCGGCAATAAACTGTACGGCCACTATCTTGTCTACTCAAATGGCCTGACCGTTTGTGATCATTGCGAACAAACGGTTCCTCATTGCAACCACTGCAAGCTGCCCTCGCTCCAGTTAACGCAGGTTCGCGGCGTTCCTATCTGCCCTGCCTGCTTGAACAAGCTTCCAGTCTGTGCAAGCTGTGAACGACCAATTTTAAGCCGCTTCTTTATCATTGGCGACTCGCCTCTCAGGTATTGCGAGGACTGCTACACCACGCAACCGCGCTGCGATATTTGCCGGGTGCCACTCAATGCTCAGGGTCGTATCATCAAGCACCAGAACAGTACAACCTATCGCTGTCACACCTGCTTTGAGACCGCCATCACCAACTTCGCCGAGGCGGAGCAGCTCTATCGCGAGACTGCCGGGATACTTCACCAACAACTCAGTTTGACAGTGCCTCAGTTGCCTCGGCTACACATTGTCAGTCGCGATCAACTTATCAATCTGCATAACTCGCAGCAAAATGCCCTGACAACAGCCGACGCTCCAGCAACAGAGCAGCAGCATTTGCTGGGATACTTTCAACGCCATAACCAGGATTTCGATATTTATATCGAGCAATTCCTACCACGCACCCTGTTCCAGGCGGTGGCCGCCCACGAACTGGCACACGCCTGGCAGTCGGTCAACGCGGTCCAAAACCAACCACTTAAAATCCTGGAAGGCTTCGCGGAATGGGTTGCCTACAAAACGCTGCTCTCGCTTGGGTATCAACGCGACGCCGCTCGCCTGACCAGAAGAAACGACCTCTATGGCGAGGGGTTACAGTATTTTATTGCGCTGGAACGTCAACAGGGTCGCCAGCAAGTTCTCCAAAGGGCGCGAATTTTATAAAATTTTAACGGTTCATGCCTGTCCCTACCTTGTTTAAATAAGATCCATTGCACAATTACCGAC
>DASSXK010000265.1:0-10923 GCA_035703945.1 Ktedonobacteraceae bacterium
TGGGCACGCAGCCAAATGTAGAGCCTGAGCAGTCTGATTTTCCAGATAGCTTGCAGGCCTTGTCTGGCAATGGTCCCCAGGCCTCTCTGCTTCCAGATGGCTTGCCGATGTCACTGCCTACAACAGATGAGGCGGCCGCGCAAACAAGCAATTCTTCTGATACGGATGTGGGCGATACGGCTAAATCGGTTTCGATGCAGAGCGGGCATTTACAGAGTTTGAATACGCCCCTTCGGGCAACTGGTTCATTGACGCATGATAGCGGCAAATTGCTGGCTCGCCGTCTAATCAAGGGGCGAATTATCCCAGGCCAGGCTACGAATGACGCAAGCCCGGCCGAGTGGGATATATCTCAACGCCCCCGGATGGGACGTTCCGATAGTGGACAGTTTCCGCTGGATCGGATCAATCCACAATCGCCATCCGATCGGGGTGAGAGTGGGCTGCTACCAATTCGACGTTTGGGCGCTCCCCGGCGGACTGATGAACCATCCTTTCCCTCAATTACGAATAGGAAGAGCACGGATACCAATCAGATGAAGAGCCTGCCTGGGCCAGCGATACCGCCTACACCGGCGACGCCTCCGTCCAGCCCCGAGCCGCCTGCCTGGGAAACGCCTGCTCCGCCTTTTACCTGGGAGTATGAGCCAGAGAATGAGCCGACAGCGAACATAAATCCGCTGCAAGATTCTCTTCCTGGATATTTTCCAGGGGTTGGTGCGCAAACAGGGTCTGGTGCGCAGAGTCTTCTGCCCCAATCGTCTGTTGCGGGTACACCGACACCGACGTTCAGGCGCGATTATCCTACGATGGTGAGCGCCCTGCAATCGCTGGGATACTCTGTGCCTGGCTTTGTCGCGACGGCCCTGGCAACGCTGGATGGTCAGCCTATTGCTCAGGTGGCCGTTGGTGAGCTTGATATATCTGGTTTATGTAAACATTTTAGTCGTATGTTACGGAGTGCTTTGCTGGTTCTGGATGCGGCCTTATGGGGGGCTTTTCAGCAACAGGTCATTGTGAGTACGGAACGGGCGATCATTTTGAAATCGATAAGAGAAGATCACCAGGTGTTCCTGATCCTCGTGACAAAGGCTACCACGAAAACGACTGAGGCTCTGGAAGCGATTGAAAAGGTTGAGGGCACCCTGAAGAAAGCTCTCTAAGATTATGTTTACATGAAAAGAGTGAAAGAGGACGTTTCAGCATGAAAGAGAAGGCAATGACTCCTGAAGAAGAAAAAGCGAATAACCGCTTTTCATTTTACGTTGGAATCGGTATCGGTGTCGTGATAATGGTATTGCTGGTGATATTATCGTTAGTGTTCCATTAAGCGCTTGAGCTGCTCCAGGTCTAGCTCTGTCCCATCTGAATTTTGTAGGGGACCTGTGGATGTCTCTTTCTGGGAGGCTTTCTGTTTGACAGGTTTGCCCGACTGAGGCTGAGGGGAGAGCAGATCCGATAGGAGAGGACTGGCTTCTGATAAGAGGGGCGTCTCTGTTTGTGGCGTATTTTTTCCTCGGGCTTTCAAATCGCGGAGTTGGTGTTCGATCACCTGTTCGGTTGAGAGGCCCGCGAGTTGGTTTTCCAGGCGGCGGCGATGTAGCTCCGCCAGGGCTTTGGCCCGAGCTTCGGCCGCTTGCACGGCGTTATTTGCCCGCTCGGCTTTTTGCTGATCGGCCTGCGGATTTTGCTTATTGAGAGCATCGAAGACGCGTTGCTGAATCAGAGCGTTGCGTTTGCGGACCGTTAATTCCTCCAGTGTTAGCTCCACTTCGTTGATTTTGGCCTCTAACTGGCGAAGGACGCTGCGCATTGTGCTGACGACCTGTTCCGATTCCTTCGCTTGTTGTCGGTAGTGCTGGACCTGTTTTAGGCCTTCGTTGTAGCGTCCTAATGCGGCGCGGGCGGCATCATCGTTATTCTGCTGGATGGCTTGTTCAGCTTTTTTTAGCCATGTTTCGGCTTCTGCTTGCTTCTCATTCCCTTTGCTTTGCAGTTTGTGGGATTGAGCGATGGCGGTGGCAACCTCTGTTTTGACCTGGACGAGCTGGTTGCGGATGTCCTGTTGTAGTTGTTTCAGAATTTTTTCGGGGTCGTCTGATTTTTCGACCATGGTGTTCAGGTTTGCTCGTAGCAAGGTCAGCACGCGCTCCAGCAGATTCATTTAGTCTCCTTTATAATTGCCGCCTGCGGCGGTGAGTCCCATGCAACCCTAATGAGCAGGGGAGGGGTGATTAACCCCCTCCCTGCTCAATTTCTTCTTTACTTACGTGGCAGGCGGATCATTCGTTTCGAGAGTGACAGGATATTAGTTTGATTTGTTTGCCAGTTTACCGTTTGGGCTGGTATCGGTTGGTTGAGCGGCGTCGGTGACAGGTGTCTGACCGTCCTGGTTTTGCAGGGCGGGGACGTGGCTCATCAGGTCTCCGATGCGGGTGCCACTGAGCAACTCGAAGAGGGCCGGAACCTGAGCAACCATGTTTACGATGTCTCCGGTCATGCGGCTGGCCCCAATGCCATCACTGTTATTGCCACCTGTGGAGACGATAGTGACCTTGTCTACTTTACTGAGCGGCTCGGCGATGGCACGGACAATCTCTGGCATGCCTGTCAGCAGTTTATCAAGGACGGCAGCCTGGTTGTATTCGTGGAAGGCGGCGGCTTTGACTTTCATAGCGTCGGCTTCAGCTTGACCTTTAGCTCGGATAACTTCGGCTTCGGCCAGACCTCTGGCGCGTGTGACTTCGGCTTCGGCCAGACCTTTGGCCTTGCTGGCATCGGCATCACCGGTACCGCGCATACGGGCGGCTTCGGCCTGTCCCTGGGCTTCCAGGACGAGGCGCTGGCGCTCGGCTTCGGCGACCGTTTCAATTCTGCGGCGCTCGGCCTCGGCGGCTTTCTGGATTGTGGCCTGGAGTTCTAACTCGCGGCGGCGAATTTCGGCTTCCTGCACTTTGATCTGGGCGTTCTTCTCGGCTTCTGTGACCTTGACGGCCTCGGTGATGACCTGCTGCTGCATCATGTTGGCCTGGATGTCGTAAGCTTTATCGGCAGATGCTTGTTGTCGCTTGACTTCGGCATCGAAGGCGGCTTTTTTCAGGGCCAGGTTACGCTGGGATTCAGCTTGCAGGGCCAGGGACTCTGTTTCAGCCTTGACCTGCTCCTGGTTGGCGATGGCGCGAGCGACGGCTGCTTCACGTGTGGCTTCGGCCTGCTGGATCTGCGTATCACGGAGGGCAATCGCGCTGGCAATGTCGGCCTGTTTGCGGTTCTGAACGATCTGGGGACGACCCATGTTGGTGATGTAATCGTTCTTATCGCGGACATCCTTGATGGTGAAAGAGATGACTTCCAGTCCCATCTTTTCCATATCGGGTGTGACCGTTTTGAGCATTTTGGCACCGACGTTCTCAGGATCTTTGACTAGCTCTTCAACGGTCAACTGACCCACGATACCACGCAGGTGGCCTTCCATGACCAGGCGGATCAGGTTTTCGCGATCCTGCTGGGTTTTGCTCAGGAACTGCTCGGCGGCTGTCTTGACGCTTTCCTCATCGGAGCGTACTTTGATCTGTGTGACGGCCTCGACGTTCATGGCGACGCCCTGGGTTGTATAGAGATCCTGGGCGGGGGCAACATCGAAGGACATTAGCTCCAGAGAGAAGTTTTCGGCCCGTTGATACAAAGGGATGACGAAGTGGGAACCGCCCGTGATAACTTTTGTACCGCCCTGGCCATAAATGATCAAGGCCTGGTTAGGGCCAACTTTACGTAATAGACGTCCATAAGCTTGAATAAGAATTACAAGTAAAACAATCGCAAGAACGACACCACCTATAATAAATGTAATGGGGTCCATATAAATTACTCCTTATGCGAATCTTTTTGCATGATAATCGCATTGTCTGTAGCGGCATTTCTCTCTGCTTCGTCGAGTAAGGCGCGCAGTTCATCAAGATCTTCCATCGGCGGATTGGCTGATACGGTTGAATGTTCTTCATTCATAAAGTGATCCCAGGTATCAACCTCGGCAACTCCCTTTTGATAGTTCACGACAACCACTTCCTGATCGCGTTCCAGGCGCTCCCCAAGCACACTGCGGGCGGGAATTGATTTTCGCATCCCACCAGGAGAGGTGTAGATGATTTCTCCCATGCTGTTGGCCTGAATAGTGATGCTGACTTTTCCGATCAGGCCGGTGCGATCTGAGACGTCCTGGACCGTTGAACCTTCGCTGTCCCCAAAAAGCCGTTCCAGGAGAGCAAAAATCACAAACGTTACGAGCAGGCCGCCTACAACCGCAATGATCAATGTGAGAAGTGTAAAGAGATGACCAAAGTTGTGGAAAAGGTAGCCGAACAGGCCAAACCCGAACAGGAACAGGAAAATCGCGATGGGATTGAGATAAGCCATCAGGGACGCTTGCGGGTGCGTGACAGGCTGATGTGTATGTCCGACCATATGCTCCGCCGCACGACTGGCGTTGGCTCCTTGTGAGACCGTGTGAGCAGTAGGGTGAGCAGTGGCGTGTCCAACTGTATGCCCGGCTCCATGTCCCATGCCTGGATGCACATGTAAGTGTAGCCCTGTACTATGCGTACTAACATGGCTTGTCCCTCCATGTCCCAGGTTGCCAAGCAGCGCCAGGAAAATGAAGAAAACCAGCCCCAGCAGAAACGTCGTCAGAAAGAAAAGCGATAGCGGATCAGTTGCGATCAGCATGGCCATGCTCCTTTGGCATTGCAAGCCCGGTGTGTGTTGAGCGATGGTCCAATCGCTCTATAATACCGATAATCCCTGTCAGGCTACCAGCTATGCCGAGCACCAGGGCTATCGCGAGACATAGCTGCGTTGAAGGCACTCCAAGAAGGACAAGTAACGGGAATAACGTGTTTGCAAAACTGCTTGCGAACAAGAGCCCCAACGCGCCAAGCAGCAGTGCGACGGGGAAAAGCACTGGATGACGATGACGTATCTGGCCTCGTTGAAACCTTTGCATTGAGCGCAAATCTCGTTTACCAGGGGGCTGACATTGTCCCTGGATCATAAATCGCTCCTTATGATATGTATGCGTCTGTAAGCTCTAAGGGCCGCTTACCCATTACAAGACACTTCGTAACGGCGCTCTCGCGCCTCCTGAATACTTTGTATGCAGGCGGTTTTTGAAGCCTTCCCACCGGAGCGGTGCTTGCAATACTTCTGCTAACATCTTAAGTATATTCAGTTAACGAATTGAATGGCTGCCTGGCCAAAAAAGAGAGCCTTCATTGTTGTTGAACGTACGCGGAACGAAAATATCAAATAGGTTTTACATTGCTTCTTCGGGTGCTGTTGTTAATGCGTCGACAACGGCTTCCAGCTCGGAACTAGAAAGTTGTAGCAGTTGAGCAAAGAGCTTGAGATACAGTCTGGGATTTTCGGTCAGGCTCAATTGCACCAGGAAATTTCGAATATCGGGTTCGCGGGTCCATTCTTCAGCACTGGCGATCAGCCATGTGTCCAGGCGATCGGTGGAATCCTGCTGCATATCTGTTTGCAGGTCCATGCTGAAGTCGGGTGGGTCGCTGACAAGGTAGCCAGGGTGGACTTTAAAGAAGCGTGAAAGGAGATCGCGAGTGGAGGCTGTGAGATGGACGCGTTTTCCGCTTTCAAGCTGCGATAAGTAGGCCTGACTGATGCTCTCTGAGAGCTCTTCTTGCATGGCTTTGATGACTTCCATCTGCGTCATTGGGCGGTTGTAGCCTCGCAGGTCGCCTTCGACTTTACGCAGGTGTTTGATTTTTTCTGCTAGCTCCATAGATGTCCTCTAATAACTATATGCTATATCAAATATAGCTTTTTGTTATTAAGTTGTCAAGCTTTTTGGGGTGAGGTACTATTCTTGCCTTGCCTTCGGCAACATTGGGGAGGGAAGGGAGGTTTGCGAGGACACCTCGCGCACCGGCAGGGGAGCTGCACTCCCCTGCACCCCTTCTGTTTTTCTTCCTTAGATGAGTCAAGGTGCTGTTTAGAGATTATTTGAGCGTGATGTTGCCTGATGCTTGATCGATGGAGATGGGCACGCTTGTCAGGGGAATATTGGCGGGACCCTGAACGACTGCGGCGTTATTGGCGGGATCAAATTCAGCACCATGACAGGGGCAGAGGAGATGTCCGCTGCCTGGATCAAAGCTTACGGGACAGCCGGCATGGGTGCAGGTGGCGTCAAAGGCCACACATTTTCCGTTGTTGAGTTTGACAAGCACACCTGGATCTCCATTGCTGGGAATGGTAAAATCTGCCGAACTGTTGTTGGTGAGCTTGTTCAGGTTGCCGATGCTGGTGCCCGCGCCGGTTCCGGTTGTGGCGGTCGCGGTGGGCAGGCCCGGCGTGCTGGTTGGTGTTGGTGCGGTTGGTGGAGGTGCCGCGCCTTCGCTGCTGGGACCCTGGCGGAACAGGCTGCCAATCAAGAAGAGGCTGACGGCCGCGACAACACCTGAAAATGCTCCCCAGAGGAAGTTACGCCGTGAGGCTCGCTTCTGCATCTGATAGCTATAGTTTCGCTGCTGTTGACGGGTCAGGGGGACCACGGGTAGAGCCTCGTCTGGAAGACCTACTCCGACCAGGATGCTGGCGGCTCTGTTCAGTCCTGGGCGCAGGGATTCGGGTGTGGCCAGTAACACGCGGGGCACCCACCAGGTATCTCCGGCAACGAAGCCGCTGTGGCGGGGTCCGGCCAGCATCAGGGTCAGCCAGGCAAAACAAAAGACAATATCTGCACCGTAGAAGTAAGGGAAGACGTGCCAGCTTGCCGTCAGGAAGAAAATAAAGCTGATAAGTAGACCGAAGAAGGAGGCCGGACGTAGCAGGATGGCCAGCAGTGCGCCTAAGCCAATTGCCAACTCGCCAAAGGCTACGAGCCCACCGACGAGGGTAGCATGGGGGACGAGCTGAAGCAGCAGATCGTGTAAGGGAGAGCCATGCGCGAAGCCAGTGAGCTGTTTGCCGATATAGCCTGGCTTGTTGGCATTAAAATATTGCGGATCGGTCAATTTTTGCAGGCCCGCATATATAAAGGTAATACCGAGGAATAGGCGCAGTGGCAGCATCCAGCGCTGATAGGCGGATATGGTTTGTGGTTTAAACTCGCTGGTTGCTGGAAGATCATGAGTGCTGCCTTTGACCTTTTTTTGAGCGGGATTGCGGTTTTGATTCTGGTTTCGGTTGGGGGACCGACGTGATGTTTGGGAAGACATACACTCTCCAATCAATCGCCATGACTGTATTTTTCAATGCTTGTGTGCGATGTCGCAGGTCAATTAGTGCTATTTATACAATAAACTTTGGGCAGGTGAAATAGGCGCAGGAGACCACGCGTTCCCCTGTTCCCAGTCCTGGTTAGCTTTTCCACGAATGTGGGAGAGAGTGCAGCGAGGTGGGGGATCGCGCGTTCCCTTTGTACCTCTCCTGGATTGCTGCAACTGGCCAAAACCAGATACTAAAGAATACTATAGGCGATGGAAATGAAACGCAGCTTAAAAAGTTGCCATATGTCTATTCTTTCTTATTTTACACGATATAGCTTTAGTTGAGAAAATAACGGCCCTGACTCCTCACTAAAAGGTCAGGGCCGTTATTTTTGGTAAATCAGGGAAAAGTGCGTTTATTTCAGCTCTGGTTTGAAGTAGAGCCGGTTTTCTTCCTGGTCTTCAACGGACTGGCGATCGAAGAGCATCGGGTGATGATCGACGCGCTGCCAGGGCTTGATGAAGTCCGAATAATGTTTGCTGCCGGGATGTCCTGATTGGCCGGGGGCATGCTGTGACAGCGAGGCGTTCAGGTTAGCCAGGTTCGCAATCAGACGGAAGGAAGGGACGGTAATGACAACCTCGGGATTGTCGACTCTGGCCGCTCCCATATTGACTGTATCGACATCGCCGCCGTTCGGGTAAGGGCCGCGATTGAAGAACTTCTCCAGAGGTTTGATGGCACCCAGGGGATGGTTGTAGGTGACTTTATGGATTGCGCCATATTGCCATTTGCTGATGTTGGGTCCCAGTTTTGTACGTAGCTCCTCGATGGTAGCGTGGAAGGCGCTTTGCAGGGCCGCTTCCCAGGTCTTTGGACCGTTCGTGATGACGGTATTGGCGAACCAACTTTCGTCGCGCTCATTCAGCAGGCGAATCAGCAGGGGTTTGCTGCGACTGGCGTAGCCATTGACCGTCTGAAGGATGGTTGTGCCAACGCCCAGATAGCTGCTCAGGAGATCCTCTTCGTCGCCAATGACGGCACTGAAGACGAGGTGTTCCAGCTTGAGCAGGAAGGTTTCATAGATGGCGGCGCTGGCGCTGTGAGGCGATAGGACGAAATCCCAGTCTTGCAGTTGCTGGTGAGCAGCCTCCTCCAGCGGGCTTGCGGGCTGGATTTTTAAGATATGGGGCACGATCTCGGTGGCGGGCAATGAATATTGGTCGGATTGAATCGTTGCCATATCTGACAGAGAGAGCTTGCCATGACTGCTCTTCTCTCGCAGCAGATCGCGAATACGTTGGGCGCGATAGCCGCTCAGCCATTCGTTGGTAATATAGTGGGGATAGTTATCGTCCACGACGCGGTTATTGGCGGTGGCGATGAAGTGCTGCTCCGGATTATAGGTCTGGGGCAGCTCTGCAAAGGGAACCATGCCGGTCCACTCGTATTCGCCGGTCCAGCCGGGAGAGGGGAGCAGGGCCTGGCCTTTGGCACGGATTGGGATCGCACCTGCCATGATATAGCCGATATTGCCGTCTTTATCCGCGTAAACGAAATTCTGTGGAGGCACATCCCACGAGCGCAGCGCGTCCTTGAAATCTTCCCAGTTTGTGGCGCGGTTCAATTTATAGGAGGCGGTCAGAATGGTATAGGTTTCCATGCCGGTCCAGCGGAGGGCCAGGGGCAGCTCGGCTGGTTGCTCAGGGTTGTGTCCATTGCTGGTGTTGCTGCTATTTTTCTGGGGGATGCTTGTCAGGATGGGACCGTGACGGGTGACGCGGACCTCTTCAACGATCGGGGCTTTCTGTCCCTTCACGGTGATCTCCTCGCGAACCAGTTTGGCTTCTTCCCACTTACCCTGGAACTCATACTGGTTGGGATTCTGGGGATTGAACTTTTCGATATAGAGATCCTGCACATCGGAGACGGCATTGGTGACGCCCCAGGCGATATGCCGATTGTGTCCAATGATAACGCCGGGCACGCCGGGGAAACTGGCTCCGACAACGTCAATGTCGCCCGCGTTCAGATGACACTCGTACCAGATAGAGGGGGCAGCCTGTCCCAGGTGGGGGTCGTTGCAGAGGATGGGCGCACCCGTGGTGGTCATGCTGCCATCAACGACCCAGTTGTTGCTGGCACCCATCAGGCCGAAGCCGGACAGTTCTTTTAGTTGCTGATACTGTTCGAGCAGGCCGAGATTGATGCCTTTGTATTCGACGCCGGGAGGGGTAATCAAAGGATGCCTGGCATCGTAGCCAGCCTCAAGCTTTGAGGCGCGTTTTGCTCCAAGTTTGGCGACCAGCCGGGCGCGGATCAGCTCTGTTTCCCAGTTGCCGCCAAGGTTCCAGCCCATCATCTTGCCCCAGAGGATGGTGTCCGCTGGCTTCCAGGGCTCGGGTTTGAAGCGTAGCAGCTTGAATTCGACCGGAAGGTTGTGGCTGTTTGTCTCCATAAAGGTATTGACGCCTCGAGCGTAGGATTCCAGCACGCGTTTCTCATGGCCTTGCAGGCGGGTAACATCTTCGGCAGCCGAACGGTGCATGCCCAGGCGGCGTGAAAAGCGGTCCGCTTCGAGGGCAATCTCGCCAAAAATCTCAGAGAGGCGACCGGAACCGGTGCGGCGATTGAGTTCTAGCTGCCAGAGGCGGTCCTGAGCGTGGGCATAGCCCTGCGCGAAATAGAGGTCATCTTCGTTGTTGGCGTAGATATGTGGAACGCCATAGCGGTCGGTGAGAATCTCAACTGGCTCGTGCAAGCTTTCGATGATCAGTGTGCCATTTTTGCGTGGGGTGGGACGTTGGAAAAAGTAATAATAAGAACCACCGGCTACTCCTGCCACGGCGGCGCTTGCCGCCAGTGTTTTTTGCCACCAGGATGCCACAATTCACCTCCTATGTAGATAGCCAGAACAGCTAAATTGCTGCTCCGGAACAGACATTGTTCAGTTAGTGAACCGGCTGCCAGGGCTGAAGGTAGGCTGTGCCTTGCCCTGGCAGATCACCCTGCTGGATGAACTATGCCAGTTCGGTTCCTTTGGCTGTATCGCGAACCTCAAATCCCAGGCTTTGAAGCTGGGAGCGAAGTTCATCAGAGCGTTTCCAATCACGGGAGGCGCGGGCCGCGTCGCGTTGTTGCACCAACGCCAGTGCTTCTGGGCTGACTTCGCGGGCCGTTTTGGGTGCGACCGTGTCCAGTTGCAGACCAAGCACGCGGTCGAAATCCAGGACCAGGTGCCAGCGTTCGGCCGGATTGATTCTTGGCGAGTGCGCTGCCTCGCGGGTGATACTGAGCGCGGTTGGCAGATCCAGATCGTCGTTGATCGCGGCCTGGAAAGCCTCTCGGGTCTTTTCGGCCTCTTCCGACCAGGCTGCGGGCTTCTCTGTGCGCGGCAGCGCGGCCAGATCTTCGCGCAGATTGTTGAGACCGTTCTGGGCGGCCGTCAGCGAATCGACGGTGAAGTTGAGTTTTGAGCGGTAATGGGCCGTCATTAACAGGTAGCGGTAGGCCATTGGCTCGCCGCCCCATTCCTTAAGATTATCAACCAGGATGACATTGCCTTTTGAGCGAGCCATTTTGATCGACTCGTCTTCGCCACTCGTAGTGAAGCTGCCCTTCATCTTGCGGTTCCCGATCACCAGGAATTCGCCATGCATCCAGACCTGGACTGGCTGCTTGCCGTTTGCCCCCTGG